>ASOC01000089.1 GCA_000405945.1 Candidatus Omnitrophus fodinae SCGC AAA011-A17 | reverse complement strand
AACGCCTGCGCAGTTGGCGGCGTTGAGGACTGAGTATTTTGCCTTGCTCGAGATTTTGGGAGAACCAGCCGCAACAGATAAACAACAGTCGCAGTTTTTGGGATATCTGTTTGCGACAGCGGAGGCTGTGACCGATCCGGCCGTGGCGTTAGAGAACTTGAAGGCAGCGAATAATCTGGCCGCGAGTTTGAAGGCAAGTCAGGTTGAGAATCAGACTTTGGACGCGTATAAGTCGGGTTTTTTGACTTTGGCAAAGCAGTTAATGGGCACGGAGGCAGCGGCGAAGCTGAAAGCGGATGATGAGCTTTCGTTGATAGTGGGTTCATTGATGGCGGCCGCGAGGGACGGGAAAGATGCGGCTGGGTTGTTTAAGGATTTGGACGCAGCGAAGAAGTTTGTGGCCGAAGCCAAGCCTGTCGATTTTGAAAAGCTGTACGCGGCGGTGAGCAAAATTTTGGGAGTGTTTGATGTGCCTGTGAAAGAGAAGCTGTCCATGCTGATGGGATTGGCGATAGCGAATGGGAGAGAGAATCGGAGCTCGACAGATGCATTAACGTTTTTGAATTCTGCGAATAAGCGGCTTTTGGATGCGAAGCGCGGAGGATTTAAGGACAAGACGCAGGCCGCGGAGTTCCGGGGTAATTTTTACGCTCTTATGCGCCTTGTGGAACCGGGTGTGGATCCTGCGAAAAATCCAGCGATTCTTCTTGGAGCTGTGCAGGCCGTGGAACAAAAACAGAAAAGTTACAGCGCCGAGACCTTGGCTGTGAAACGCGCCTTGCAGTTTGCGCAAGCAGCCGCCCAGAGCAACCTTCTCCCGAAACTGATTGCCGCGCAATTTGATTTGCTTAAGGCCATGCGGATAGAGACCCCCGCCAATCAAAGGCAGGCGCAAATTATCGGTTATTTGATAGGGACTTCAAAGTCTGAAACCGATCCCGCGGATGCCTTGGCCAAGCTCACGAAAGCTGTCGCGTACGCGAATCACCTTTACCAGCCTCTTCAGGCAGGTAACCCGGAAACAGGAATGGATCGTGTCTATAAGCACCTCGTGCCTTTGGTCAAGACAATTCTGCAGTTGAAGGAAGGCGATGAGCTTACGGAGGATGAGAAAAATTCCCTGCTGGTGGGTTGGGTCATGGCCAATGCTGAGGACAATAAACCTGTCGATGATGTGGTCAAACAACTTAATGAGGTCCACTGGCTGGTCAAACAGGCTGACAAGGCCGGAGATCTTGATCCAAGTAAGAAGTGGAATGTCCCGGATAATCTGATGGCATTGAACGCTATGATGGGAATGCATAGAGATCCCCAGGACAGGATGCAAAAGGTTTCCGTGACTATTGGCTGGTTCACAAGCATGGTCAGCAATGATGAGGATTCTGCCGAAAACGCAGTTTTGCTTGCGCAGGCCAGGAAATCGGGCGAGCAGGTGGTTGCGCGGGATAATCAAGCGCTTCTCGATGCAAAGAAACAGCTTTCGAGGATGGTTGCCAAGCTTGATAAGCCGGTGAAGCCTGATGAGGAAATATCCCACATGATGGGTTTTATGATTTCAGCCATCCGCGGAGGGGAGAATCTTTCAGAATCTTTGACCAAACTTCGCAGTGCCGACAAACAACTCCAGGGCATGCAACGCGGGAAGATTAATAGCATTAAGGCAAAAATCGTTCGTGCGCATGAGGCTTTGCGAGGTGAACCCATGTCAGACAAGGATAAACTTGCAGTCTGGTTGAATTGGTTCATGAATGACGCGCTGGCGCCGGAGGGTGTTGACGCCATGGTGCTGAAACTCGATAAAATTTTTGACCTTTTAACCGTCTTGGAAAAGGAACACGCTAAAGGCCGGGTGGTATCGGATGTGTCTATTGCGTTAACGATGGAGGCTTTGATGGATAAGCGGCTCGGCGGTCTGGGAATGTTGGCGGCTGCGGATGACGCCATACCCGCGATTCCGGACCGGGCTGGTTTGGATAGGATTATGAAAAAAGCGTCGAGATTTTACTCCCTTTTGTTGGGCAAAAAGATCGTGATCAGCCAAGAGACCTTGAGCGATCCAAGATCAAAAGCGGAAGGTTATTTGTGGGGTTGGCTGTATTCAGCGGCCGAGGAAGAAGGCGCGGAAGCGAAGACTTCTTTGGCCGGGTGGGAGAAAAAAAGCGACCAACTGATTGCATTGCTTGAAAATCCGGCCAAACGCGAAGAACTTCTTAGACTGTCATTTGAGCTCCATAGCGGCTTGCAAGGCAAAAAGATTCTCGATGACAAAAAAGAATTTGAAGAATTTAAGCAAAATTTGACCAATTCAAAACTTCAGGGATTTGTGATCGCGCTCGGGATAGGGGGCGCATCCGCGCCTGAAGGTTGGCAAAAGTGGCACGATAAAATGAAGATCGTTGTTCAATACCTGCAGGACCCGGCAAAAAGAAACCAGGCAAAAGAAATGGCCGGGATTTTCTTCAAGGTGTTTTTAGGCAATGCCGAGGTTCCCAAAATAGATGACGGTAGCATTTTGGATAATTCAAAAGCCCAGTCATTCTATTTATCCTGGCTGGCTTTCGCGGCGGTTCAGAGGGTTGGTGAGACCGAGGCATCCTGGGATGAAGCAGTTCAAAAAACACGGGCCTATGCCGAGATATACGGCGATCCTGCGCGAAAGGCGAGAATATTCAAGGCCTTGGAGGATTTTTATAAGCACATAGGACAGGAGCCGGCAACGTATGTTCTTACTTTGTCTAAAAAGGATTCTGCGCGCGCGCATGCCGTCAATTTCGGCCGCGTCATAGGCTGGTCCCAATTGTATTTGGAAATTCAAAAAGAACTTCAAGACGAGAAGAAACCCGCCACTCTTGCTGATGTTTTGCCGGAGTTTGAGAGGCATTTGAAGAATGCGGCCAGTGTCAGACCCATCGTCCAACAATTTTACATTGACCTCAAAATTGAGCCGGCGACTTATCAGATGCTGGAAGACCCGGCCGACCCTGTACGGACCGGAGTCAATTTCGGACGCCTGATAGCCTGGGGCCGGTATCTGGATGAGGTTAGAAATGAAATGACTAAAGAAACGGGCAAAGAGCCCACCCTGGAGCAACTTCTCAAAACATTCAAAGAGCGTACCGCATCTATTGTCAAACACCGCGAATTGATCGAAAAATTTTATATGCGGCAGGGGTCCTACTACGCGCTGGAGAATGAAATCCGCAGGGAATTGGCCGCAAAGCTTAAACGTGAACCCTCTCAGCAGGAAATTCGCGCCGAAATTCATAAGCGATTTTTACGGGATGAGAAAGTCGGCGCCGTTACATACCGCAATCTTGATTATAACGCGGTCAAGGCCTATTTGGACGCAAAAGGCGTGAAGGTGCAATATGAATTGAAGGATGACCCCGATGACCCTCTTACCACCGGTATATTATTCGGACGGCTGATTGCGTGGGAACGGTTTTTCCGCAAGAATGTGCCGCTTGAGAAGGGACAGACCAATGAGCAGGTTTTCGAGGTCATGCTGAAGTATATGATGGATCCGAATTTCATGGAATATCTCATGCCTTATTTGGCGGAAGACGAACAGTTGCTCGCACAATACAGGGAAAAGAAAATTTCAAAGGAAGAAATGCTGCTTAAGTCCCGTGGATCCGGAACAGCCACTTACTGGGCCACGGTCGGTACGTTCAATAACGCCAGATTGGAAGTGGATGAGGCGGCCCGCACCCATTTCATGAGGACATTTTTTGAAAATATCGTCCGCAACCGGGACAACCCTGATTACCTGAAAATACGGGAAAGGGATGAAGCCTATGACAGGGCTATTATGGCGGATCCGGCGCT
Organism: Candidatus Omnitrophus fodinae SCGC AAA011-A17; assembly: GCA_000405945.1. Classification (GTDB taxonomy): domain Bacteria; phylum Omnitrophota; class Omnitrophia; order Omnitrophales; family Omnitrophaceae; genus Omnitrophus; species Omnitrophus fodinae. The sequence goes on along the minus strand of ASOC01000089.1, from coordinate 4,473 downwards.
TGATTTTGACGAAAAAAACGAACGGCTCAGGACGCCCGGATTTGAAGCGTATTGGAGCCGCTACCGGACGCATCATCAGATCAGGAATCGAATACCTCTTGATGAACTCGATTCATTGATGGCCAGTATTTTCCGCGAAATTCTAAGAACAAAAGAGGGTAGATATCGCGATTCGGTTAATGCGGAATTTCCCAAGTTTCTAAAAAGACTTGAGGATGAAGGGCGGTATTCCGAAGTGGATACCCTGCTTGGAGACGTCGCGCTCCGCATTGTGAATAAATTAATCACGGAAGATGAAAGAAATAATTTTTATAACAATATACTTTATATTGACGCAAAAAGCAGAGAAGTGCTGGGCTATCCGCTTCATGTGAGCGAATTGATTTATTCGGCCCATGACCTGCTTTACCGGGCAGGTTACACTCAAGGCTCCAAAATGGTTATCCCATTGGGTCCATACGGCGTTCCCGCCGGAGGACATTATCTTTTCGGCGATTCCCAGCGGAAATATTACGACAAATTGCTCAACTCGCTGCTTTCAGACATTCCCTGGCAGACCAAGACATTTTTCAAACAGGCGTATCGCGACATCTATGACCATGAGTTGATTGATATCAGCGATTACGACATAAAGCAGATGCGCAAAACTCTGCTCCTTTTTCCGGAAGCTAAAAGGCAGGGGCCATCGGATTATATTGAGCATTTCATCAATGCGCATCGCGCGGACGCTCATTTTATGGCCAGTTTCATGGATGAGGAAATGTACGGGATTCTGCATCCCAAAGATCCGAATGTGAATACGCTCACGGGTATCCTCAACCGGCTGGTTTTACCGTTTGAGTCCCAGAATTACGCCAATTATGAAATAACACTTAAAACCCTGCGGGATATAGCGAAAACAACGGGAGTCTCGCTGACGGATGATCAAATTTTCGAATTATTTCTCGGGTCCGAAGATTTCAGGAACAAATATCACGATGCGTATATGATAAATTCCCAGAAACCAATCGGCGAAAGGCCTTTGTCGCATTATAACTTGCTTTCAGCCATTCATTTTAGGAAAACTCACGGTTCTTCGCTCGTTGCCTTGCGGCAAGTGTACGCCCGCGAAAAAAAGCTCGAGCTTGAGGATGTTGAGAAAATGCCCTTGATCGATCTTCTTGCCGATTTCTCGGATTCAAAAAATAAAAACATACAAGTCGCTTACCGCGAAATGCAAAAAGCGAATCCGAAGCTGCATTCTGTTTATGAATGGCAGGTATTGTCTGAGAATTTGAATGAATTAAAGGAATTGAGCGAGATTATCCATCCACTCACCAAACAAACAGTTGAGGAAAGAAGAACAAAGGTTTTTGGGCCGCTGCTGTGGGCCTTTTTGGCCGTGTCGTTTGTTTTGATCCGCGGCATGCTTATGAATCTGTATAGACAAATTTCTCTTAAAAGAATTTATAAAAAATACAATCGCGGCCCGCCTCCGCCACCTCCGGCAGGAACTCCACCCCCCACACCGCCACCAGCAGGAACTCCGCTTACGCCGCCGCCTGTAGTGAGTCCACCGCTACCCACACCGCCTCCGGCAGGTTCTAGTTTGGGCGCAGCCCAGGCGCCTTCTGACAGAGATCACCGGATCGCAGATTTTATCCAAAAGACAGGAACTCCGGGGTCCACGGCCATTGCTGATTTAATCCTGAGCGGCAAAGTTCAAATTATCCGCGAAAAAGAACCTTTCCAAAACAGGCCGGGACACTACGAGATTTTTACCGCACCTGACGGAACCGTCACCTACAAAATTTATGTCAATATGGCCTTTGGCGAAGTCGCCAAAAAAAGAGGCGATGAAGTCAGCGAAGACATGGCCCTTCTTGCCGAAACCATGATCATTGCTCATGAGGCCAAGGAAATGATGATTGGCCGGGAAGATTTGGATACCGAGTCAGCGGCCATCCTATTTGAAAATTCCGTTATGCGCGCGTTTCTGACTGATCGTGATGTCAAATATCCCGCTGAAGTGGATCAGTTTATGAGTGACATGGCGGATTTTATCGGGGATGTGTGGCAGGACCATCAAGTCAATGCGACCGATATGGTGCTGGTGAACCGCAAACTGCTGCGCGTTCCTGATTTTTACACCGTTTATCAGGGGTTTAGTTTTAGATTTCTCATCAACCTCAAAGCTCTGTGGAAGTGGTTATTCTCACGATTCCTTATCCGTCAGGTTCTTAATTCCTATTGGGCCGAGCGCAGGATGATGCAGATGGGTTTGACCCTGTCTGTCGTGTTATGGCCGTTTAAATTATTGATGTGGGTAGGTGCCAATCTATTTGCCAGGAATTCTTTGTGGGCGGATGCGGGTGTGCTCGCGATTCCGATTTCACGGACCTATAAATATTTAAGACAATTTGCCACATCGGCTGAACTGGAAAAATTGAAGAAAGATCTTGCGGAACGACGCAAAGTGAAAGGCGAAGTGCGCCGCGCTTTGAAAGAGGCCATAAAGGGCGCACCGGCGCAGCTACTGGCGGCTGCCCGGGGCCAATTCGAAAGTCCGGCCAAACAGGTCACCCTGCCGCCCGAAGTTACCAACCTTATGGAATTCTACGATCCCACAGGTGAATTGCGGCAACATCATCCCGATTTTGCCGCGGTATTGGAGAAACTCGAGTCGCTGTCTCACGCGGCTGCGGAGGCATTGAGCGCGCGTGATGAAGCCGGAGAAACAGTTCCGGCAGAGCAGGAAGAAGCCGTGTCGGCGAAGGTTCAGGCCATGATTGAAGCAAGGCGCGAGCTGGTAACGGTGATGGGAAATAATGGAATTCCCAATCCGGCTGAATCTCTTGCCGCGGACAATGGAATACCTATGGCTGAGCTTAATCAAGCGCCGGGATTGACGGGACAGCACGGTTATTACGCGGAGGATTTGAACCGCGATCAAGATGCTCCTCGGCATCAGCTTGGCAAGACCATTCTTTTCTGGTTAGGCGTGGCGGCGCTGGTTGCGACAGTCCTATTCCATATTCAACACATCATAATTTTTAACCAGGCCTTTGCGTCCGTGGGATATCTTCGTAATTTGACCGAAGTTCTTTTCTATTTGAAACCTTTTGTCCCCAAAATGCTGGGTCTTGGTTTTGCTAACGGCGTTTCCACGTGGCTTATTGGGATGGGGTATAACAAGCCGTATCAATCTGTGCCGGATATGCGAGCGATGGCTGCGCAGGAGCGGACTTATGATATTGCCGGAAAAAGGTATTTAACCCTGTCTGAAAAGCAAAACCTTTACGATAGCATTTGGACCAAAGTGGTTAGCGTTATGAGCCGGCATATGGCGCGCAGATTCGGCCGGGGCAGTTTTCCGTCACTGAATCCTTTTGATTATTTCATTCACGGCGATCGCACGCGTCCCATCCATACGTTTTTCTACGGTATTGGCAATTTGAATACGCCGGTTTCAGCCTGGTTTTTCTGGCTGAGAGTGACGACCATGACGGGTATTGCCTGGGTTTTTTACACGGCCATTGCCAACTGGATGGTGGCGCAGGGAATCTTTTTCTGGGCCGATGCCGGCATGTACCCGTTCCTGGTTTTTGCCATTGTTATTTTGGTCAATTTGACCTTTGACGCGGTATTTGGCCGCGCGTTTTATATTTTGGCCGGTATTCATACGGGTCTTTTATATTTCGGCATCAATGTGTGGATTGCGAACCCGGCGCTGGCTATTGCCTTGTCGCTGGCATTTATCATTATTTTCTACCCCTGGCTTTCAGCGCCGAACTACATGATCCCCGATCCGGGTATTTGGAATAAGGGACTAGGGAAGGAATACCGGACTATTAACCTTCCGGCTGCGCTGATGCAGGGAGGAGGAGCCAAGCCTTTGATTGATGCCTCCTACGCGACATTTATTCAAAATTTGGACCCGAATTTATACATTGCGCCCATGTCAGATCAAACAGGAAAACAGGCGGAAATGGATGTTCCTTGGGCACATGTTGTCGACCTGCGGACAAAATTTACCGAGCGGTTCCCTGAGCGTGCGGATTTGGCTGATAATTTCGGTCTGATTTATACCAATCATCCTAACAGGTCAAAAACCGGCAGATACGGTCAGCTACTGTACTTGCTTGTTTTGGGCGAAGACAGGGTATTGGCTTACACCAGCGACAGGTATGTGACAGGACAAGGGCCGGGTCATCCCACCACCACCTCGCTGACTGTGAAAAGTTCGCTTTACGGCAATGACCCGCGGGTTTCTGTTTCGTATGATTTAACAGCTGCTGGTAATGCGACCGGGCGAGCTTTTATGGAGCGCCTTATTGATATAGGCAAGGATAAAGATTTTCCCTTCCTGCATTTTGCGCCGCAGGACGCGGACAATCAATCTCCTCCCATGACCCTGGACCGCATGCAGGAGCTGCTTAACCATGCCATCGGCCGCTATCCACGCGGGCAAGCAAGGGTTTGACCTGATTGTCC
>ASOC01000088.1 GCA_000405945.1 Candidatus Omnitrophus fodinae SCGC AAA011-A17 | reverse complement strand
TTAAATATCAACGGCATTGCTAAAATTCGCCCTAAGGCCTTGCCTTCCAAAGGCATTAGGGCGCCTGCCTAGTCTCCTTAGTCCAACAACCCCGCCACGACCCGGTAAAATTCCTTTGCGCTGCGCGCCATCAGATACGGATTGGTTTTCTTTTCATCTCCAAGCCGATTGACGGGCACTTCCGAATAATTGTGCCCCGGATAAAGAAGGACATCATCCCCGAGTTTGGCCAATTTTTGCGTCAGGCTTTCGTACATTTGATCGGGATTTCCGCCCGGCAAGTCGCAGCGTCCGCAATAGCCGATAAAAAGCGTGTCCCCTGAAACAAGATGATTATTCACCAGAAAGCACTGCGATCCCGGCGTATGGCCGGGCGTGTGAATGAATTCAATGGCCACATTCCCCACCTTGATCTTATCACCGCCGGAGACCGACGCTAGATTGGGGGCCGAGATATTGATAAAAATCCCCGTGGAATCCGCGCGCGAACTCTTGAGAAAAGCGGTCTCTTCCTTGTTCACGTAAACCTTCGCGTCCGTGGCCTGAAGCAGGCTTTCCACGCCGTTGACATGGTCATAATGCGTGTGCGTGACCAGAATCCCCGTGATGCGCATCTCATCTTTTTTCGCCTGATCCAGAATCAGATCCGGTTGCCAGGCCGGATCCACCACCAGGCATTCCCGCGCCGTGGCATCGCCGATGAGATAGGCGAAATTCTGCATGGGCCCTACTTCCAACTGCCGGAAATACAACGGATTTTTTTCCATCCGACTTTTATCGCGTACGAAAACGGCCGATGTGCAGCAGCTTGGCTAAATTCGCGTTGGGCTGAAGCACGGGTTTGATTTTACCGGTTTTGGATGACAATAGCGTGGTCACGCCCGGGCCATGGCCGGAAACAAAACTGTCCGAATGGCTCACAATCGCGATGGTGACAGCGCCTTCATAATAATGACGGCCGTAGGTGTTGTCCGCGTCCATCACGGCCACGAAATCCCCGAAACGAAGATCTTTAAGCCCCAGTCGTTTGACCACTTTGGGATCCTGCGTTGTGATGTCATAATCGCCGGTGGCCGGGTCGGGATGGCCCAACCCGGAGCCCATGATGGCGGCCGGAATTTTTGCCGCCACAGGCACTTCCAAAGAGCCTCCGGGTCTGACCTTGATTTGCATTTTTTTCAAAAGCGAGGGATCAAGGTTGTAGCAAAAAACTTCAGGGCAATCCGCAATCTGAAGCCCCTGCCCATAGGCACGGATAAGAAATTTCTCATCTCCGTTCAATTTATCAAGCGTCCTCTGGTCAAAATCCACCAGCACATGCTCGACACCGCCGTGCATGCCCGAAACAACGCCTTTCACTCCCTTGGCCGGGCCGCAGGTGATTTCAACCTCATTCCCGATGCAGGTCAGAAAATGAAAAGCCTGATTTTTGCTGCTGGTTCTTTTTTCGTCATCATGAATAATCGAGACTCCGGGTTCGATATGGTCGCCGCGCCATCCAAAAGCCGGGTCTCCCACCTTGACGTTATAAACAATGCCTCCCACCGACGGAAGCGAATGTCCCTTGCCGTCCGAATCCACCTCAAACGTTCCATACCTCAAAGGCGGCGAAACTTTCCCCGTTACCGCCATTTTGACCAGACGATTTTCATTGAGTTTCAGCATAGCGCCCTCCGCATTCATAGGTTAAAGGAATTAGGATGTCCGTAGTACCGTGTCAAAATTGATTTTGTAGGGGAGCACGGTACTGTAGGCGTCTTCCATTAAAAATAGAACTAATAATTTCAAGGTTGACGCTCTACTAGTTTATCTCAATTTGTCTTGAAGAGCAACGCAAGGACACATAAAATCAAGGGGATGAAAAGGATGCTGCCCTTCCTTCTGCCCCTGCTGCTCGCCTCATGCGCTCCCATGACGGAAGGCGAAAAAATGGTCAGTGCCGGAAGGAAAATATTCCTGCGAAGGTGCGCTCCTTGCCACGGCGTTCACGCTGAAGGCAAACCCGGAATTCCCTCATTAAAGGAAGTAACTGACCGATTCACCGATGATGCCATCCGGTCTTTTATTAAAACCGGAAGAGGCAACAGCAAACCGCGCATGCCTCCTATCCGGAACATTTCCGCACAGGAGGTCACGCGCGTCATTATTTATCTGAAAACTCTCAAACCTGAACCTGTTAGATGAGAAAAGCTTACTTTCCGAGAGTTTTCTGGCCCGGAGCCCATTGACATGGGGTCAATTCCCCGGTCTGAAATGCCTGCAGAGTGCGCAGGGTTTCTTCCACACTGCGGCCCACGGCCAAGTCATTAATCACAGAGCTTTTAACCACTCCCTGGGGATCCACGATAAAAGTTCCCCGCAAGGCAATGCCCTTTTCCTCGACCAGAACGCCGAAAGCCCGGCTGACTTCATGGCTGGTATCGCCAAGCATGGGAAAACTCACCTTTCCAAGCCCATGCTCCACCCATGCCTTGTGCGAATAAACGCTGTCCGTGCTGGCGGTAAGAACTTCGGCGCCCAATTTCTTGAACCCTTCATAATTACTATTGAAGCCCTTAATCTCAGTGGGGCATACAAAAGTAAAATCAAGAGGATAAAAGAAAAGAACCACCCATTTACCACGATAATCAGAAAGCTTCACTTCTTTAACACTGCCATCCGGCAGCAACGCTTGAGCCTTAACATCCGGTGCTGGTTTGCCAACTTTTAGTTCCACGACTGCCTCCTTCGGTTCTGCAACTTATTTAAAGCAAATACGTTAGTCCGGCTTTCTCATTGGACGATGAGAAATGCGGGGTAGACTTATTTTTTTATATTGATTCCAGAACTCCCATGAAATCACTCGGGATTATCTTTAAAATCGAAGGCACTGTCAAGGCAGGGCTTCAAAAATCTTTTTGATTTCAGGTTGAGCCTTGAACACTTCCTCCAAAGCTCCGGGATCCAACTGCCTCAATTTTTGATAAACCTCAACCGCTCTCTTCTTATCGCCCATAAGCCAATAAGTCCAGGCCAAATGCCGCAAGGCACGGGAATTGGCCGGCTCAAGCTCAAGAGCCTTTTGGGCAAATCGCACCCGGTTTTCAAAACGGCTGCCGAAATAGCTCACCAGTTTAAGATAGGATGCGACAAGGAAAGAACCGTCAATTCCGAATTCTTTTGAAATTTCATCAAAAGAACGCTCCCGGTCAAACTTCCATTCAGTCCGCGGGGCAATCCATCCTCGGTCCGCGATTTCCTGCGCCGCGGCCTTGGCCACAAGAGACTGGCCTTTGATAGAAAAATGCACATTGTCTTCTATGATGGGTTCTCCCAGGATTCCACCCGGCACTTCGGAAACAAGAATTTTTTCCGTATCAAGATACGGGAATCCCTTTTCTTTCTCCAATTGCTTCATAATGGTCAACGTATCCTTATTGGCTCGAAAAATAATGGCGTCGTTATCCCTGGCTTCTTCAAAATACCGCTTGGCATCGGCGAGCTCGCCTGTCTTAAAGCATATTTCTCCCATGCGAAAGGAAAGCTCGGCATAGGTGTCATCAATAACGTACGCCTGCCGAAACAAGTCCAGTGCCTCGACAAAACTCGACTGCGCCTGCTTCACCTTACCTTCCTCAAACAAACGAGTCCAAGTTTCAAGCTGTTCGGGCGTCAAGTGTTTGATGTGAACCGAAAGCCACGGGGCAAAATCCTTCAAATTGCACACTGACTCATAAAAAAGAACTTTGACATGATATTTTTCTGCGGTATCAAGAATTCTTATGAAATTGCTTCTAAAAAAATCCAGATTGTCCCAATACCCGGGTTCGGTTCTCACGCTTTTATTTTCCTCGCCGATACCCCGGGGAGGCGTTTCAATCGTGTCATATTCTATGCTGTCATCCGGACGATCGGCTTTGCGCCGCAAACGGCGTTCAAGAACCCAGCGGGAACTTTGAGAAATCACCCGGCTTTTCATCACCAGGCGGCGCGCGAAGGACTGAAAACTCTTCTTCGCATCTTTGACTTCATAGTGCCTGTTTTGATGGAGAAAATCATTATGCCCCAGGTAAAAAACCGCCAGATCGGGCTTGTACTGCAGGGTTTGAGAAAAAGTGTCAGCCGTGAAATCGCTGCCCCGGCCCATTCTGGCAAAATTCACCACTCTGATTTTTTTATCCGGCAGGAAATCCTTAAGATAGGCCTCAAGCCAGCGCGCGGGATTGGAGCGGGGCGCGTATTGGGAACCCTGCATGGTGGATTCGCCGAAAGCAAATATCCGGTATTCTCCGGGAGGTTTGCGGGTGCCAAATTTTTCCGTGATGACAATTTTTTCCACAAAATGGCTGGCACCGTAAGGGACGCCCGCCACAAGGCACACCCCCTCCAGGAGTAAAAATAAAACAAGGGTTCCCAGAAGCATCTTGATAAAATCTTTAATCATGGTTTGTCGATTGACGCCGGCCAAGGCCCTTTCTATAATGGCTTGTTCAACGGGCGAGATTTTACCATTCCCTTCGCCAAAAGCAAACAACCGTCTCAAACGGAAAAGTTCAATGAAACCTTATTTGGATTTGCTTCAACACATCCTTGAAAAAGGCGTCAAAAAAACCGACCGCACGGGCGTGGGCACCCTCAGCACCTTCGGTTATCAAATGCGTGTTGATTTGAGCGCAGGATTTCCCCTGCTCACGACCAAAAAAATCCATCTAAAATCCGTCATCTACGAATTGCTGTGGTTTTTGCGCGGCGACACCAATGTTAAATATTTGAAGGAACACGGCGTGTCGATTTGGGACGAATGGGCGGATGAAAAAGGGGAGTTGGGCCCCGTTTATTCCAAACAATGGCGTTCTTGGGCCGCGGCTGACGGCCGCACCATTGACCAGATCTCTAATTTAATCGCGACGATCAAAACAAATCCGGAAAGCCGGCGGCTGATTGTGAGCGCCTGGAATGTGGCGGATATTGATAAAATGGCACTGCCTCCCTGTCACTGTCTTTTTCAATTCTATGTGCAGTCCGGAAAGCTCAGCTGCCAGCTTTACCAGAGAAGCGCGGATGTGTTTCTCGGCGTGCCTTTCAATATCGCCTCTTATTCCCTGCTCACCCTGATGGTGGCGCAGGTGACGGGTCTTAAACCGGGTGAATTCATCCACACCTTCGGCGACGTGCACATTTATTTGAATCATCTGGAACAGGGCAATCTCCAACTGACACGCGAACCCAAAACTCCTCCGCGCATGATTCTCAATCCGGAGGCTAAGGATATTTTTTCATTCCGGTACGAGGACTTCCAACTGGAAAATTACGACCCGCATCCCGCTATCAAAGCGCCGGTCGCGGTTTGAATCATGCTTTATCATATTGTCGCTGTGGCGAATAACCGCGTGATCGGCAGGCAAAACCGCCTGCCCTGGCATTTTTCATCCGACCTCAAACACTTCAAACAGCTCACCCTGGGAATGACCGTGATCATGGGCCGAAAAACCTTTGAAAGCATCGGGAAACCTCTTCCGGGGCGGAAAAATTTCATTCTGAGCCGCTCCCCGAATGCCGGTTCAGCACAGCAGAGCCTTGATTTGAAATTTTTCAATTCTCTGGATGAAGCATTGAAACAAGTTTCCACGCCCGATGCCTTCATCATAGGCGGAGCCGAAATTTACCGCCAAACCATTGGACAAGTGGACGGTATTTGGCTTACCCGCATTGAGGGGAATTATGAAGGAGACGCCTTTTATCCGGAAATTCCGGCTGTCTTCAAAGAAACAACCCGGAAAACTTTACAGAACAATCCTCTGATTGAATCGGTTTTATATCTAAAAAAATAATTTGAATTGACGCTTCGCGCAAAAGAAGCTATCATTACATCCTTGATTTGGGTTAGCCGCTACACCGTCTCTAACTTATTTCATTTCAACAACTTATGACAATCAAAATTCAGTCCGCAGAAGCTTTGTGCGCAAAAGCGCTGGAAATACGCCGCGAAATTATCCGCATGTTAGGCGAAGCGGGTTCCGGCCATCCGGGTGGCTCTCTATCCTGCGCTGATATTCTCGCCGCGCTTTATTTCAACGCCATGAATTACGACCCCAAGAATCCCAAATGGGAAGACCGCGACCGGTTCATTCTAAGCAAAGGCCACGGCGCGCCCGCGCTTTATGCCGCGCTGGCGCTGGCCGGTTTTTTCGCCAAGGAAATGCTGCTCACGCTGCGCAAACTGGGAAGCCCTTTGCAGGGCCATCCTGATATGCGCCGGCTTCCGGGGCTTGAAGCTTCCACCGGTTCACTCGGCCAGGGACTTTCTATCGGAGTGGGCTGCGCGCTGAATCAAAGACTTATGAAAAAAAATTACCGCACCTTTGTGCTCCTTTCAGACGGCGAAATCAATGAGGGCCAAACCTGGGAAGCCGTGGCTTCTGCCGCTCATTTCAAACTCGACAGTTTGACCGCCATCCTTGACTACAATAAATTCCAGCTGGATGATTCCACCAAGAAGATTTTGGATTTTGAACCCATGGCCGACAAATGGCGCGCCTTTAATTGGGCGGTGCGGGAAATTGACGGCCATAACATGAAGGAAATCGTGGAAGCCCTGGCTTGGGCTAAGCAGGTAAAAAACCAGCCGTCCATCATTATCGCCCACACTGTTAAAGGCAAAGGCGTTTCTTTCATGGAAAACAACAATGAGTTCCATGGCGTGGCGCCCACGCGCGAAGAAACCGCCAAGGCATTGGCAGAATTGGCCCGGGCCGCAAGCCCGGGACTGCCAGACCCAGCCGCGGGTGGCGGCTTGAACAAGCTGGGAGAAAAGTGACCCTCATGGCTCTTGAGAAAAAATTAGGCCTGGCCACGCGCGATGCTTACGGAAAAGCGCTGGTGGAACTAGGCAAAATCAATCCCGACGTCGTGGTGCTCGACGCGGATCTTTCAAAATCCACGAAAACAGGCGCTTTCGGCAAGGCGTTTCCGGAGCGTTTTTTCAATATGGGCATCCAGGAAGCCAACATGGTGGGCGTGGCCGCAGGACTGGCCTCGCAAGGTCGCATTCCTTTCCTTTCCAGCTTTGCCTGTTTCGTTATCTGCAAAAGCTATGATCAACTGCGCATGGCCGTGGCTTACCCCGAAATCAACGTCAAGGTGGTGGCCTCGCACGGCGGTATCAGCGTGGGAGAAGACGGCGCTTCCCAGCAAAGCATTGAAGATGTGGCTTTGACCACTTCCCTCCCCGGCTTTGTGGTGATTATTCCCGCGGACCAATACTCCACGGAAAAGCTCACTTACAAAATCGCGGAAACCAAAAGTCCGGTGTATATGCGTACCGGAAGACCCAAAGCTCCTATCGTTTACAGCCCGGCGCAAACTTTTGAAATCGGCAAAGCCGTGAGACTGCGCGAAGGCTCGGACGTGACCTTGATCGCGAACGGCCTGCTGGTTTTTGAGGCACTGCTCGCGGCTGAAAAACTCGCCGAAAAAGAAATTCACGCCTCGGTGGTGGATATGCACACGATCAAGCCCCTGGATCACGCCATGCTTCTGGAAGAAGCCCGGAAAACAAGGGCTTTTGTGGTGTGTGAAGAACATCAGATCTGGGGAGGATTGGGGAGCGCGGTGGCCACCTGGGCAGCGTCCAATCTGCCGACCACCATGGAATTCGTGGCCATTCAGGATACTTACGCTGAATCCGGCACACCGGATGAACTTCTTGAAAAATACGGCCTGACTTCTAAGAACATTCTCCGCGCTACGGAAAAAGTCCTTTCCAATAAAGAAAAATTCTCCGGCATTTAAGCAGTCCCGCGCTTGTCGGCGCGGGACTGCAACGGGCTGGCGACCGGCCAGCTTTTAAGCCGCCGGGCTCAGCCGGTGCTTTTCATCCCGAAAGCGATACCGTTCACGGTAAGAAGAAGAATCCCGTCGATCTTTTCCCTTTTTTTCTCATCAAGCTTCTCGTCTTGACGCATTTTCTCCAGATAAATAACCTGAAGATAATTCAAGGGATCCACGTAAGGATTTCTTAGCAGGATCGAATCCCGAAGCACTTTGTGAAACCCCAGAAGTTCCTTTTGAGAAGAAATCTGAAGAACTTTTTCAACCGCGCGCTTGTATTCCTCGACAATGCGGCCGTGAATAGCGCGGCGAAGCGAACGGTCTTGGACCAACTGGGCGTAGGTGCCGGCAATATACAAATCGGTTTTGAGAAGCGATAGCTGGGCATTGTCAATGAGGGAACGGAAAAAGGGCCATGCCCGGTACATTTCCTGAAGCTCATGCAACCCCGCCTTGCCCCGCTCATCTATATAAGAAGATAAGGCGTGGCCTATCCCATACCAGGCGGAAAGAATGTAGCGAGACTGGATCCAGCTCATAACCCAGGGAATGGCGCGCAAATTTTCAAACCGGTGGCCGGGGCGGCGTGTGGCCGGCCCCGATTCGACCATGCCGCCACAGCGCCGATCGCGCAGTGC
>ASOC01000087.1 GCA_000405945.1 Candidatus Omnitrophus fodinae SCGC AAA011-A17 | reverse complement strand
TTGGTTTCTTATCGTTAACCTGTGACCGCTTATGACGTTATCGTGTGACATGATATCAGAAAAAAGTCGCTAAATTCCAACATTTGTCTGCCCGGGCATGGGTGCGGGAAATGGCGAAGCTTTGCAAACCCGACAATGTTTTCTGGTGTGACGGGTCCGAAGAAGAAAAAGTTGTCTTACCAAACTGGCTCTTGATTCAGGAGTGCTCGAAGAACTGAATCAGCAAGCGCTGCCCGGCTGCTATTATCACCGCACGCATGAGAATGATGTCGCCCGCACCGAACATTTGACCTATAACTGCACGACCACCGTGGAAGAGGCGGGTGTTACCAACAATTGGATGGCTCCTGCCGAAGCCTATCTTAAACTTGGCGTTTTGCGACAGAATATATTGAAGCGTGGGAAGCGTTTTAACGATACGCGCGTCGTCCGTAATCCGGCTTTCTGCATCAAGCGGCACGTTAAAATCAGCGCGAACAAGAACCCGTTTATATTTCAGCTCAATATCACGGACTGTTTTTTTATTCATGGTTAGGAAAATTGGTTACGTGGATTGTTTTAACCGGGCGCGCAGGGCTTCTTCCTCATCGCGGAGTTCTTTGGGAAGACGTGTGCCGATTTTATTAAAAAATTCATCAATGCCCTGCAATTCCTCAAGCCAGTCCTGCTTGTTGACTGACAGAAGGAATTCAATATCATTTTGCGCTAACTGCAAACCGCTGAAATCTATTTCCGATGCTTTCGGGATATAACCAATAGCTGTTTCATTCACCGAGCCCTCGTCTTCGCAGGCCGGAATCCCATCATTCCGGCACGCTCGCGGGGACTTGTTGTCCCCGTCTTCGCAGCGCTCAAGAATCCAACGCAAGACCCGGATATTTTCTCCGAACCCCGGCCAAATGAATTTGCCCTGTTCATTTTTTCGGAACCAGTTCACGTGGAAAATTTTCGGCGCATTTTTAAGCCGTTTGCCCATGTTCAACCAGTGGGCGAAATAATCACCCATGTTATAACCGCAGAACGGAATCATGGCCATGGGGTCGCGCCTCACCACGCCGACCGCGCCTATGGCCGCGGCCGTGGTTTCAGACGCCATTGAAGCGCCAACGAATGTGCCATGCTTCCAATCAAACGATTGATAAACCAAAGGCGCCAATTTGGCCCTGCGGCTTCCGAAAATAATAGCGCTGATAGGCACTCCCTTTGGATTCTGCCATTCCGGTGAAATGCTCGGGCATTGAGACGCGGGAGTCGTAAACCGGGCGTTCGGATGCGCGCCTTTTTCGCCGCTCGCGACATTCCAGGGCTTGCCTTTCCAGTCCAGCGCTCCCTGCGGGGGCTTGTCATCCATGCCTTCCCACCACACCGTGCCGTCGGCTTTCTTGACCACGTTGGTGAAAATGGAATTCCTTTGAATGGTTTTCATGGCATTCGGATTCGACTGATAGCTGGTCCCCGGAGCCACGCCGAAAAAGCCGGCTTCCGGATTAAAGGCCCACAATCTTCCGTCGTCACCGATATACATCCAGGCGATATCATCGCCCACGGTCCAAACCTTGTACCCTTTTTGCGAAGCCGGAGGGATAAGCATGGCCAAATTGGTTTTTCCGCAGGCGGAGGGAAAAGCCGCGGCCACATAAGTGACTTTGCCCTGCGGATCTTCAATGCCCAAAATCAGCATATGCTCCGCCATCCATCCCTGTTTATTGCCAAGATAGCTGGCTATGCGCAGCGCGAGACATTTCTTTCCCAATAGCGCGTTTCCTCCGTAGCCGGAGCCGACACTCCAAATCGTGTTGTCCTGCGGAAAATGACAAATAAAACGGCGGTTCACATCCAAATCCGCAATGCTGTGCACACAGCACGTGAAATCACTGGAATCGCCGAGCTGTTTCCACGCCGCGTCTCCCATGCGGGTCATGATGCGCATATTGAGCACCACGTAAACACTATCCGTCAGTTGAATCCCCACCTTCGAAAAAGTGGAGCCCTCGGGGCCCATGATGAAAGGCATCACGTACATAGTACGCCCTTTCATGGCGCCGTCAAAAATAGNGCCAAGTTTAAGATAGGCTTCGGCAGGAGCCATCCAATTGTTGGTAACACCCGCCTCTTCCACGGTGGTCGTGCAGTTATAGGTCAAATGTTCGGTGCGGGCGACATCATTCTCATGCGTGCGGTGATAATAGCAGCCGGGCAGCGCTTGCTGATTCAGTTCTTCGAGCACTCCTGAATCAAGAGCCAGTTTGGTAAGACAACTTTTTTCTTCTTCGGACCCGTCACACCAGAAAACATTGTCGGGTTTGCAAAGCTTCGCCATTTCCCGCACCCATGCCCGGGCAGACAAATGTTGGAATTTAGCGACTTTTTTTTCTGATATCATGTCACACGATAACGTCATAAGCGGTCACAGGTTAACGATAAGAAACCAAGAAGGAGTATATATATCAAAAGGAGGGGTGAGAGTCAAACCTTATTTAGGAAAATCAATCAATCCGGGCTGTCTAGATCAAATTTTTTGACGGTTTTTTCCATTTCCGGGTCTTCATAGCCCAAAGCCAGGGCCTTGCGAAACAAATACACCGCCTCGCTGCGCGATCCCTGTTGCCAAAGGGCTTTTCCCTTGCCCGCAAGCGCATCAGCCGTGAAAGCGCTTTTCTCCAAAACCCGGTCAAAATATTTTTCCGCCTTTTTATATTTTTCGATTCTGATCAAATACCAGCCCATGAATATCTGGCCTATCAAATAATCCTTATCGTAATCCAGCGCTTTTTGATAATATTTTCCGGCTTTTTTCAAATCACCCATGACTTCATAACAGCGGCCCATTTGCGTATAAGCCGGCGCATAGGCCGCGTCAATCGCTATCGCCCGTTGATAGGCGTCAATAGCCTCGTTCCAATGCTTATTGGCGCGGCAGGCGTTGCCCAGATTCACAAATAAATTGGGATTTTTCTGAATAACTTTGGCGGCTTCCTGAAGTTTGAATTCGGCCTGCTTATAATCACCGCGTGTGAGGAATTGCATGCCCTGAAGATAATCAGGATTATCGGAATCGCTGGCTAAGAGAATCTGCGGGGAAAATACCCACAGAAGCAAAAAAAGAATACTCCTGCGCTTCACGCAGAAAACACCCCCCAGGTTTTTTTGATCCGTTTGGGCAGAGTTTTGGAGAGAAATGCCCTCATCTCGTCAAGCCACTTCAGGCGATCTCGTGTTGACAAGGCCGCAAAATCAGACAGGGCTTCTTGAGTCACTACCAAAGGACGGCGGCTCCTGCTTTTAATGCGCATTTTTACTCCTACGCCCTCGGCGAATTGACTCCTCAAGGATTGCAACATCATTAAGGTCTTGCGGCCTGCCCGCTCTGCGTTTCATCATCATCAAATCCCTAACCGCAATCGTTGGAATGCGCACCTTTCCTGACTTAAATACTTTTTTCCGGGCATAGACTTTGCCGAACGCGACTGGCGCGGACGTTAAAATATCGACATTTTCAAAAGGGTTTTTAGGATTGATAAAAGTGAAAGCAAGCATTCCCTTCTCCTTCAACCAACGCTCCCGGTTTGCGCGCGAAACGAACTCTTCCGCAGCCACAGGCAAACGTGGAATAAATTTAAGCTTTTTAAACGCGTTCACCATTCGAGTCAAATTTTTCTCGTCCGGATCAACCAAGAGGTCAAGATCTTTGGTAAAACGGGGATTACCATACAGGACGGCAGCCACACCGCCGGCAACAAGATAGCGGACCTTCATTTTATTCAGCGCGGTGAACACTTTGACAAGAAGCATGTTGAGATTCTATCCAAATCACGCCTGAAGTGCAACACGCATCCGCATTACGCTGCCCCGCTGCAACCCCGCGGTGCTGCTGCTCCAGGGGGCGAGCGGCCGCTCGGTTATGCGGCTTTGGCAACGGCGGCGCGCTCCTTGGCCATAGCTATCAGGCTGGCCACCAGCGCCAGCACCTGCACATTAAACGCTCCGTCCTTACCGCGTTCAAATCCGATCTGAAAACTCCCCGGCAATTCCCCTATCAACTTTTCCAATTCCTCCGCACTCATCGTCTCCAATTCCTTGTCCGACTTCACCAATCCCGCACTGAATAACGCCGTCAACACCGTCTCATACGCCAATGCCTGGTCTTCTTCACGGCCTATCTCGTCGATATTCGCACGCATCGCGAAATTAGCGATCCGGTTCTGCAATCCAAGATCCGCCGTGAACAAATAAAGCAGCCTGCCCAGCGCGCCCCGGCTAGCCTGTGCCACGGCCCGGTCTACCGTATTCTTGCTCACGACCACGACTTGGACTGGTCTAGTGAATTCACCTCGTATTACACGCGGCCCCGTCTCGCTCAATAAAATATACCTATCTATAAATCCCGCAAATTTCTCCAGAGTCTTGGTCACCACTTGCTTTTGCCGGTCATTGTAGTTGATCCCCAGCACGAACTTTTTGCCCTTATACTCCGCCTCTAACGCGGCGCGCGCCTCATTCAGAATATCCCTCAACGCCGCCCTCTCCTCATCCGTCATCTTCCCTATCTCTTCCTCCACAGCAGCGTCTATACGCCGTGTCGCCTCGCCCGAAACAGCTGTCTTCAACACATCAAGCAACCCTGTAAACAAAACCCCTTCGCCGTTTCCAAACATGGCGTAAGTCCCAGGAGTACGAGACATCACATCTTTTATTTGTTCCCCAAAGTCCGCGCTATAAACCAACGACGCCAATTGCTCCACAGCCTGAAACTCTCCGAACCAGCTCATGATATTTTGCCGCTCATCACCAGCTTTGGCCTTGATTGCCTCAAACTTCTGCCGCGCCTGATCCCGCACAATCGCCACAGCGCCATCCCGGTTCCCGGCCTTCAGCGCCTCAGCCACTCGTTCCAGCGGCGAAAGTACACCCGGGGAAGCTGCCTTATCCAATCCCTCCAGCAACATTTCGATTGCCGGATCCCCCAGCGCCGCAGCGGTTCCTGGCGCAGTTTTCCCTAACCCAGTCGCTTGCGGGCCGACTTTACCTGCAGTACTAATTTCTTTAGGCACCGCCTTGAGGATCATTTCAAGGTGCGTATCCATGAGCGGATCCAATTTACTCCGCTCCTTTGCAATATCTTCAAGAAGATCGCTAACTTTACCAAGCCACTTTTCTCCGCCGCCACTCCTATATGCGTTGAAAATAAATAAGACGGCTGAATTAAGCATAGCCATGTCGCTAACTTTGATGACTTTGTCAGCCGGAAGGATTTTGTCCGGCGCAAGTTCCTCATTTATCTTATTCACCTGGCCAGCCATTTTTACCAAACTCTCCTTGTAGGCACCGGGCGTATCGTTCTCATTGAATAAAGCCGCTGCAATCTTTTGAAGTTGATCCAATCGCGCCGTATTCAGGTTCGGGTCCTGATCAAACGGGGGTGTCTCATTTAGCGGTTTAACCAAATTGCCGTTCTTGTCTCTCAATTGGGTGATATAGTCTTCATAAAAGTTCGCGACGGGTAATACAACTACTTCTCCTTTCTCGTCGACATACTTGAAGAGATAGGCCTCCGGATAAACATGTTTATCGTGTTCTTTGTCCTGAACAAATAATTCGTTGGAACGAACAAGTTCACGCTTTGGTGTAATGAAGGGCTGCTTTTCGGTAACATAACTATAGCCGGCATCAAACGCCATCTTATAAAACCCTTCCCGCAACAAAGACCCCACATGTTTACGCTGATCTTTAATGTCCACCGCCCGCCACACCCCGTGAACCGTTCGGTCCAGCACTTCAGCCGCTTGTTTGCCTTCCCTACGAGCCATTTCGGGAACCACAGTCCTTGAAGCATTGCCTGGATTCTTCATTTTGACAAGATCCTTCAGGGGAACCCCGTACATGTACCCCAGCATCTCTCCATTCGAATCACGAGCTATCACAAAAATGGTATTCGGTTTATCAAGGAAGAGCTTATCCATGAGATATGACTCTTCAAATGACGCTGCGCCTATAGCATCTTCTAGATCTTTTTCATTTAGTTTATATTCCCCCTTGTTATGCTCAAAGGCATCCTGCGAAATAGCGATAACTCTCTTCTTAAATGCCGGAGCGGTTTCCCAAAGTGTTTTAAAATCGGCGCCCGTTACAGAAGAAAGTTTGACGCCTTCCACACGCATCGTTTCGACTTCAAGCGGTTTTTCATTCCCCAGCGCCGCGGCTAGTGCTAATTCTTCATCTTGCACAGGCACAGGCAGAGGCGTTGCGGCGGCAGTCGGGGTAATGAGCTTCGGCGCACCGAATATTTTCCACGCCCCCTCTAAGATTTTGTCAAGCCATAAACTCCTCAAAAAAGAAGACCCTGTTTCATTTTCCGAGAGGCCAGGCATTACTAGATAATCACCGAATATCCTGGCATAGTTTTCCAAACCAATGAATCTGCCTTCCTCATCAAACAAACCCTCCGCGAATGCCCGCAAAGCGTTATCCATAGTAAAAATCGCGCGGACATCGTCCAAACTTCCTATCTTCTTTCCCTCCTTTGCCGCGCTTTCGCCCAGCCTCATGATAAGCTGTTCTGTTCCGACATCGCCGAAACCCCCGTCATTTCTGCGCAGACCGCCCGCAGCGGCAAACCGCGCCTTTAACTTCAAAATTTCGGCGAGGATATGCTGTTTCGCTTTTTCCTGATCTTCATCCGGCAAACCCGTATAAATACGCTTCATCTGCGCCTCAAACGTCTTATCGTAATTCAGGACCTTCTCCTGATCCTCCTGTCGGGACAATACCACCTCGGCCATAAAAAGAGGAACACTTATGTCCGTGCCGCGATAAACCCGCAGTTTAACCGACCGACCGCCGTCGCCCCTTTCAATAGTCTCCGCATGGACGTTCCACTCCACGTTTTCATCTAAATGTGTTTTTGCCAGTTCCTTCACCTTTTCCTTTAACTTTTCCATTAACTGCGCCGTTTTATCAGCCGCGGGGGCAGCATTTAATCCCACCATGACACGATAATCAGACGGAAACCCATCATAGCGCGGCAGAAAGGTTTCGCGGCGCACGGTCCCGCTGGGCTGAACGCTTCTAACCTCGCTCCCGAAACTTGCCTTAGCCATTGTCTCTGCGATACTTGTCAGCGAACCCATAAACTGCTGCGCTTGCGCTGTCTTCCGATTTGAAACCCCTCGATAGTCTTCTTTGTTTCGAGGTCCGATGCCAAAGTCAGGATAGCCAGCCGGTCTGCCGAGATAATCGCTCACAAATGGCTTATATGTTCCTGATGCTGTTGTCATCGATATATTCACAACACTTGGCAACTCGCTAACCTTGACTACTTTTCCGGGGCCCCGCGAATCCGCCGACATATTCGCTTCCAAGAACTCTCTGAGTTTTTCTTGCCCCTCCCTAACATTCTTACCTTCATACCAGAAAATATTATCCGGCCGCGTCCAGCCCGGAAATGCCCCTTCTATTTTACCAAAAATGTCTTCAAACTCCGCTTGCTCCTTGATTGGAATCAAGAGAACGCCGCTACTGGCAGGCACCCGATGACTCAAATCGGCAGGGTCATTGCTGAAACCTCCGACCGGCCAGTCTTCAACATCATACAACGCCGTGCCTTTAACACTCTTTTCAGCAACAATAAAATTTGTTACAAAGCTATGATTCCTCAATAACTGCGACGGGATATTACACAGGCCATATTTTTCTCGATTATATCTCTCGTTAGTGTTATTCAGGGTCCAATGCGTTCGTGTCGTCGGAGCAAGGGCAAACGAACCCATGACGCTCTCACCCGACTGTGTTATTCCAGCTTCTTTTTGTTGCTTTTCTTTCTTTTGATCCGAAGACAGCACCCCTGGAATATTTTCATCAACCGACGTCAAAAGCTCCCTTATACGATTCAGCGAGTCTGACGTATCATCATCACCGTTCAATGACTGAAGATAGCTCGCAGGCAATAAATACCCCGATATCAGCAGCGATAGAATACCCAGTTTGCCCTTTACCTGATGCATTGCGATATTTCCAGCACCGTAGTCCACAAACAATTTCCTGAAGCCTTCCATGTCCAGTTTTTCGGTCGATTCATAAGAAAGGGCCTCTTCCCATGTTTTCGCATTCACTGTATCAACAACCAACCCCGGAAATTGCCCTTCCGAACTGTGCCGCTGGTGATTTTTCAGCACCGACAGGAATCGTTCCGCGAGCTTTGGAATGCGCCATGCTCTGTCTTCAAAGAATCTCCCTGTAAGTATATCAGCGTTGATCTCTTCTCCTTCGTATTTGAGCCCGGTCTCAAGCTCAGGCACCATTTCTATAATCCGGCTTTTGACCAATGTCTTCATTTCACCCACAAACTCTTCATTATCCTGGTAATGAGGCACCACAAACTCTTCATTGCCCTGGTAATGAGGCACCAATCTGCCTACAATAAAAGCAATCCAATTTCTTTTTATCGCATCTTCAAGCCCA
>ASOC01000086.1 GCA_000405945.1 Candidatus Omnitrophus fodinae SCGC AAA011-A17 | reverse complement strand
AACGTTATTGGATCCGTACGGCCAAGAGATGGGAAGTTTGTTTCTCTGATATTGCCGTATGTCGATACGGAGCTCTTTGAATTGTTTTTGAAGGAGCTGCAAAGAAGAGTTTCCAAGCGCCATCGCAATTTGGTGATTATGGATAATGCCAGCTGGCATAAGGTCAAACGTATTCAGTGGGGCTGCTTGGAGCCCTTGTATTTGCCGACCTACTCACCGGATTTAAATCCGATTGAGCAGCTTTGGCGTGTGATCAAACAAGAATTTTTCAGCAACTTTTGTACAAACCGTCACGAGATCCTTGATGAGCATCTCGAACGATCGCTGAAATATTTCATGGATCAGCGGGAACTCGTGAAATCGATTTGTGCTATGACAACTTTTGATTAGGAAGGACTATAGACGCCGATGAGTCCGTTACCCCTCTCCCAGCTTCGCTCAATTTCGTATTCAACGTATTCACGCTCCGAGGTCTTGGCTCCGATCAAAACAACTGTAACTGATGTTCCTTTCAGCCCGTCGTTGATAAGGCGTTTGATAGCTTCGTCACCTTTTTTCTGAGCTTCTTCCCATAGAGAAGAATCAAGAAAACCTGCGGATTCAAATCCTTCAACAACGTTTGAGTTTCTGACAACGTTCACTCTCCAAATATCCCTTTGGTAATGAAAAACGAAGTATGCGCGGCGAGCCATTCTGATTTATCCAAGTAGTTTTGCTGCAATGAGAGCGGATAGGACAACCACTCCATGAAAATACAGCAGGGTGTTCGGTTTCTTTCCAATACCAAACGTAGTAACCACCAAAGATGGCGTCGATCCAAGATACGGCGCAATGTTCATCGAAAAAAAATCCTCGTCTTTTTCTTTTTGTCTCACGCGAACTGCGTCGTATAACTTACGAAATAGACGCTCCTGCCAAAGAAAATAGCCATCAAGTATCCAAAATGCCAGGGCGGGCAACAGCGCTGCAAGCGCGAACTTACCGTCGCTCTTATCGACTGCGATTGCTATCAAGGCGCTCACCAAAGTGACAGACCAACCCTTCATGGCAAAAGAGTTGCCAGCCAAGCGGTTCAGAACCCCTTGAATCATTTCCAGATGCTTTATACGCTTCTCGTCGTTGTCCATATCACACGGTATGCACAAAATTGTGCGCCTTGCAGGTTAGATTTTTCCAGATCATTTCTTGAGGATTTTCAATGAGATTCGCCCGATTCACTGCCTGTTGATATGCTTCCTCAATCCAACGTCGGAGATTATCTCCATTCGCCGGCCACGTGTAATACCTTGCGTACGATGTGGATTCTTTTTGATGAGTATAATTTTTGGAGAACCTGTCAGGAAGCGTATGCCATATCGGGTTTCCCATCGAATCATTCGGTGGCGTAATCGCTAATCCAAGCAAACCATTTGGAATACCATTTGCTGGCTGGCGCAATGAGCTTTTTATTTCCCAGTCCATGTACTTTCGACTATGGGTACACTGCCCAATTACCACAATCGTCACAGTCGTATCTTTGATGTATCGCTCCCTGATCGCGGAGATGATGTATTCCGAGTTGTCACTATCGACAAAATCGTCTTCGTCGATCACACCGACAACGCTCGGAATAAAAGCACCCGTTCCTGGCTGGCCATAGTTTTTCACCAAATGATCAACCCACGGCCTGTCACCCTTAAAATACGAAATGAAAACTTTCCTCCTTTCGATCTTCGGATGAGAAAGTAGCGCATCAAAGTACGATGATGTCATTGCTTAACCTTTCATAAATTTCTACTGGCAGTGGGCTTCTAAGCGGTCCGTGGGCCAACTGCTTTGACCAGTTTACAAATAAACCTTTACTTTCGGTTTATTTTCGGTATGATAGCGCCGATATAATAAAAGGTCAATCAAATTATGCTTACCAAAAGACAAAAGCAAATTTTCGATTACATCAATTCGTACACTCGAAAGCGTGAGTACGCACCTTCGTTGGAGGACATCAAGAAGCATTTTGACTTATCTTCTGTAGCAACGGTTCATCAGCATGTTGAAGCTTTAATGCGAAAGGGATATCTTAAAAAACACGCGAATCAGCCACGCGGCATCGAAACCTTACAAAAAAAACCAAAAGAAAGTGTCGTTGAAATTCCTTTGCTTGGTACTATCGCTGCCGGTAAGCCTATAGAAGCAGTCGAAGATCCTGAAACAATTACAGTCCCAAAAGATTCGCTTTCAAAGTCTGGTCGTCATTTTGCCCTGCGCGTTAAAGGGGATAGCATGGTAGATGAGGGCATTTTTGATGGTGATACAGTTGTTATCCGCGAACAGTCAACGGCTGAAAATGGTGAAACCGTTGTTGCAATCATTGATCAAAATGAAGCGACATTAAAAAAAATGTATCGGGAAAAAAATCGGATTCGTCTCCAACCTGCCAACAAGAAGCTTTCTCCGCTTTATCCAACTGAAATCGAAATCCGTGGAAAAGTAATCAATATCATTCGGAAGTATTCACGCGAGAAAGGACTTCTGGTTAGCAAACCGAAACGAAAATCGCCCAATGGGGTTGCAACCAATGATCTTGTTTTTAGTGCGCATGTGGGAACAAATGACAATTTGTTTCCTGAAATTTTATCTCTCTATGTTGCCCCTGGAAGTACTGTTGCCGATGTTACCTATGGCAAAGGCGTATTCTGGAAGGATGTCCCCAAAGGTCGTTATACTTTAAAGGCTTCCGACCTTCTCATGGGCGTTGATTTCCGTTCATTGCCCTATGAAAATAATTCGATGGATTGTGTTGTGCTTGATCCGCCTTATATGCACACGCCGGGAGGAACGGCGCACGTTGGTCATCAAAATTATGAATCGTATTACAGAAACAATGGCTCAAACAACGGCAATGGTAAAAAATATCACGAGGCCGTATTGGAACTCTACTTTGGAGGGGGAACAGAAGCTTTTCGTGTTTTGAAGAACCCTGGCATTTTTATTGTGAAGTGCGCCGACGAGGTATGTGCTAACCAACAGCGGTTAACTCATGTAGAGCTAATCAACGAATATGCCAATCAAGGGTTTGTGGTGGAAGATATATTTGTCCTTGTGCGCAACAATCGGCCAGGGGTTAGCCGGATGCTTAAGCAAATTCACGCCCGCAAAAACCATTCGTATTTTCTTATTTTTCGGAAACCTAACGGTAAGAGTCGTTGGTTTGGTCCCAAAACCTCATCTTCCCGCCATTAGATCCTTTGCTTCATCGAAAAATTTGGCGAAGGACATTACCGCCATTGGCGGATCTCCTAACGCCAATCCTGCATATTTCTTGGGAATGTCGAAATAATAAAAACGCTTCATGGGAGCGATGAAGCGTTGATAGAGAACCCACTGTTTCGGCAAGCAGATTTCTATAACCTCTTTTGTGTCATGATTCAACTTCGTTTCGGTTAGACAAACCAATATGCCTGTAAATTTGCCGAAGCCATGAACCCCATCGAGCACTCTCTGATGAGCAAAAACTTGAATGACCCTTTCACGCGTGGATGTTTTTACGGGGATATGGAATTTGGGTTTTGCAGTACCTAAATCAAAAATAAAGTCTGTAGGCAACGTACTCGATTCTTCTTCAAGACGTAAAACCTCGACTTGGGTTCTTGGATTCACCCCAAAAGCCCGGGCAAACAGATGTCCTATCAGGCATTCGAAAAATGTAGCTGGCGTTTTCTGATCTCCCGTTTTTAGAAGATCTACGGCGCAACAATACGATATTGCAACGGTATAAAGAAAACGTTCCCTTTCTGCTAAAGGCAGGTCGGAGAGAGTTTTGGAAAACACCTTTTCAAGCTTCTTGGCGGTATCAGAGGCAAATAAGTTTTTATTTACTGCCCGAGAAATTTTCCCTCCTTTCTTTTTGGCTGCAAATGCAAAGTAATCTTTCCCTGGCACGGACGAATGCAACGGGATTTGATTGCACTGAGATAGAAATTTTAAAGAATACTGCACGACATCAATTAAAGCTTCAGCAGTATCGGCTCCTAACGCGTTGTGGGATGTCTGCTTTTTCAGAAGTTCATATTTTTTCGCAAGATTATCGAGAATCAGATTGGCCCTCGAAGGCATATAACTCCCTCTCTTTTATGGATGCTTATATTATCGGCTATCAGGATAAAAATCACACTTTTTCAACAATTACACAATACTTGAAGTTAAGCACTCACTTATCATTTCCGGAGTTTTTACCGGACTTAAAAAAGAGAGGCGTACCCGCGGCTCAATTCGCTTCAGCAAGCAGGCAGGATGTTCAGGATTGGTTAGTTATGCAGGATGGCGCGGAGGGCGGGTTCGAGAGAGGGGTGTTTGAACTGATAACCGAGGCGAAGCGCTTTTTCAGGGATGATGCGCCGCCCTTTGAGCAGAAGGCCGGACATTTCGCCGAGCAGCGTCTTTAAGACAAATCCTGGAACCGCGGCCAATGAAGGCCGGCCCATGACTTTGCCGAGCGTGGAAGCAAATTCCAGCATGGTGACGGGATTGGGAGCCGTGGCATTCAGCGGGCCGCTGACTTTTGAATTTTCCAGTGCCCACAAGATCAATCCCACAACGTCTTCGCGGTGAATCCAGCTCATCCATTGCCGTCCGTCACCGAGCGGTCCCCCGATAAAAAATTTAAAAGGCGGAATCATTTTCTGCAAAGCCCCGCCGTTTTTTTCAAGCACAATACCGATTCGCAGGCGCACCACTCTGAGCCCAAAGTCCTCCATCCTGATGGCGTGAGTTTCCCAGGCTTTGCAGGTTTGGGCTAAAAAGTCTGTTCCGGCAGGGGCTTCTTCCGTGAGAGTTTCATCGGCATACGGGCCATGGCCATCCGCCAGGCCATAAAATCCCACGGCTGAAGCGTTGATTAACATTTTTGGCTTTTTATCGAGTTTCTGAATGGCCTGGGCCAAGGCATGTGTCGCGTCGCACCGGCTTTCTATGATTTTAAGTTTCTGGGCTTTGGTCCACCGCTTGGCGGCAATGGGTTCTCCCGCTAAATTGACGCAGGCATCCGCGCCATTAAGAGAATTCTGCCACGCGCCTGCCGCGCGAGGCTGCTCATTCATCGGCGGCTGGATAGCCGCTCGTTCAGGCTGCCAAGCGCCGCCCTTCATGGGGTCCCAGAGGACAAAACGGGCTGACGGTTCCGGATTCTTGGGAGGCCTTCGTGTGAGGACAATAACTTTGTGGCCTTGCAGGGCAAGCGTTTTCTGAAGGGAATAACCAATGAATCCCGTTCCGCCGGTAAGAATAATTTTCATGGAAAAGGATTAAGAAGAAGGACTAACGCTGGGCGAAGCGGTTGGCTTTTCTCATCCTGCGTTTGCTTTCCCGTTTTTCCCGCCTTTTCTGGTCCGAGGGTTTTTCGTAACGCAGGGATTTGCAGTGGTCCTCAAGAATGCGCATCTTTTTCATCTTGGACCGGAAAGCACGCAGCGCGCCTTCGATATTTTGATCAGGGCGTACTGTGATTTTAAGCAACGTAACCTCCTTTGGCTAAAGGGATATCCGAAAAAAGATGGTGTAAAGTACAATGCTTTCCCGAAATTGGCAAGCATTATCTACCTGTCCAAACCGCCTTACTTTTCAGGTTTCCGGAGGATCCGGTAAAACGAAAAGACAGTCAAAGCGATAATAACTGCCCAACATAAGAGCATGAAAGTCCAGCCCCCTCCGGTCATGACGGGATTCTCCTTTGAATGAGGTGGGGTTTTTGCCAGGCAATACGGACGAGGACCACAAAAGCGCCCAGAATACCAAGTAGAAGGAATCTGGCAAACCAGATATAAGGATAATTTTCAGGCGGCACGCCCTGCATGGTGAGCACTTTCATGCCGTCCTGAAAAAACCAGCAGCCCAGGAGAATGGCCAGGTAGGCCGGCAGAATGTATTTCATGATTGGATAAAAGATTTTTGGGAGGGGCATGTCGGCGCCCAGTGTGATTTCCTTCCAGGCGTTTTTGGAGCCGAAGACCCAGATAAAAATAATGACTTCAATGATGGCGAAAACCACCAGCCCGAAAGTGCCTATCCAAAAGTCCATTTCATCCAGGAATCCGAATTTAAGGAAAAAAATGACGGGTTGCATGAGGAAAAACGCGACCGAGCCGATGATTAGCGCAGCTTTTTTCCTTTCGATTTTGAATTCCTCTTGAAGAAAGGCCATAACTGGCTGGGCCATGGCCACGGAAGAGGTGATGCCGGCCAGGAAAAGAAGGAAAAACCAGATGGTGCCGAAAAATTGTCCCCAGGGAAGTTTTTGAAAAATAATGGGCATGGCGAAAAATCCCAAATCAAAAGAACCGGCCGTTGCGATTTGCTGGGTTTGGGCCAGGCCGAAGAAGGCCACGGTCACGGGAATGGCGATGGAGCCGCCCAAAATCACTTCCGCGAATTCATTGGCTGAGCTCGCGGCTAGACCGTTCAGAACCACGTCGTCTTTTTCCGACAAATAACTGGCATAGGTTTGAATGGCGCCAAACCCCACGCTAAGGGTGAAGAAAATTTGTCCGGTGGCAGCCAGCCAGACTTTGGCGCTGGTGAGTGCCCTGAAATCCGGATTCCAGATAAACCCCAGGCCATTCCACACGTTCCGCTCCGGGAAAGCGGGGTCCGGCGCGCCCAGGGTGAAGACGCGGATAAGGAGAATCACACCGAAAATAAAAATCATGGGAAGGGCAATATTGCATAATAGCTCAATTCCTTTCGAAATTCCGCGCGCGAGAATCCACACATTGAGACCCAGCGTGATCAGGAAAAACAGATAGGCTGTTCCAATTCCGTTGAAATAACTATTTACAGTTTTCCCCTGGTAGGCGGAGAGAAAATCCACCATGCCCTGATGATTCTGAATGCCGAAGTATTTGCCCGTGAATGAAAACACGCTGTACGCCAGTGTCCAGGATTCGATGTAGGTGTAATAAACCACCAGCCCGAAGGGGATGGCAATGCCGATGGCGCCGAGGTATTTGGCCATGGGATGCTTCCACAAATAATGAAACATGCCCGGTGTGGTGCCGTGGCCGTATTTGCCGCCGAAACGGCCTATGCCCCATTCAATCCACATGAGAGGAATGCCGAGCAGGACAAACGCGACGATGTAAGGAATCATGAAAGCGCCGCCGCCGTTATTGACGCATTGCACGGGAAAACGCAAAAAATTACCGAGACCGATGGCATTGCCTGCTACCGCCAGTACAAGACCAATGCGGGTGCCCCATTTTTCGCGGGGTTTGTGAGTGGCGTGATTCTGTTTGGTCACGGACGACAATTTATCATTTTGCCGCAAATTCGTGAAGCGAAATTTGCAGGGCCAGGGCGTGAAGGCCCGTGACACCGAAAATCCAGATAAACGAAAAATAAACGACAGTGAGCGCAAACAAACAATAGCCTAGGAGTATCAGGACTCCGTCACGTTCGAGCATCCCGGCGGAAAGGAATAGCACGCCGTAGGCCGGGAAAGTGTTGGAAAAGGGAAGAGGCAGCGGCGCCATAAGACAAATCGCGGTTAGGATAAGTGCTATTCCGTTAACGCGGCCCGTGGTTTCCGCATGCGAGAGAAAATGAAGCCGCGGATGAATGTATTTTTCAAGTTTTGAAAAAAAATGGGCTCCTTTGCTTAGCAAGGTAGCAGCTTGGGCGGCAGTAAGCCGATGGTTAAGGAGACGGGCTGGGAGCCAAGGCGGCCGGGCAAATAGCCGTCCGAACCCTATTAACGCTATGATGAACCCGAAAGGCAGACTGCTGCCGGGCAAGGACACGGGTAAAAGAAAGGGAATGGTGAGAATCATGCACAAGGGCAATAGCCCCCGGCTGCCGACTTTTTCCATGATATTTTGCAGGGTAAGCCCTTCCGGCGGAACACTGCCGGCAATATTCAAAAGGGATTTTGAGAAACTTTCCTCGTTTTTTGGGGTTTGCGAGTTTATCATGGGTTTATGCGATGATTCACAGTGAAGGATGCCCCGGCCATGGCCGGGGCATCCGGAACAGTACCTGCCCGGGGCTTGTAACCCCGGGCAGGTGGCCCGAGCGGAGCGAGGTCCCTTGACAATATAGCCTGCCTTGCGGATTACTTCAAGGGTAACAGAATTTGCGCTTACTTCACTGGAAATGCCTTCATTGACTTTTCTTAGGCTACTTGGCAAATAGCCGTCCGAACCCTATTAACGCTATGATGAACCCGAAAGGCAGACTGCTGCCGGGCAAGGACACGGGTAAAAGAAAGGGAATGGTGAGAATCATGCACAAGGGCAATAGCCCCCGGCTGCCGACTTTTTCCATGATATTTTGCAGGGTAAGCCCTTCCGGCGGAACACTGCCGGCAATATTCAAAAGGGATTTTGAGAAACTTTCCTCGTTTTTTGGGGTTTGCGAGTTTATCATGGGTTTATGCGATGATTCACAGTGAAGGATGCCCCGGCCATGGCCGGGGCATCCGGAACAGTACCTGCCCGGGGCTTGTAACCCCGGGCAGGTGGCCCGAGCGGAGCGAGGTCCCTTGACAATATAGCCTGCCTTGCGGATTACTTCAAGGGTAACAGAATTTGCGCTTACTTCACTGGAAATGCCTTCATTGA
>ASOC01000085.1 GCA_000405945.1 Candidatus Omnitrophus fodinae SCGC AAA011-A17 | reverse complement strand
GTATTGCATGACCTGATGAATGGCCGTGTCTGTCTGGATTTTTTCCGTAGCTACAGTCAGCAGACCGGCCGGCTTATTGATGAGAATCACGGATTCGTCTTCATACGTCACCTGAAGCTTGGATTTCAAAAAATCGCGCTGGCTTGTTTTTTTGATGTCAGTTTGCACCGAGACACGGTCGCCGGGGTAAAGAAGATGGTCGTGGCGCGTGACCAAAACGCCGTTCACGGACACGGATTTGAATTTCAGATACCTTTTAATTTCACCCCGCGTGTGCTGTTTGAGTTCAGCCAGCAAAAAGGGCAGCAGAGTGTTTTCTTGTCGAACGATCATAGAGTTGACATTATAGCCGCAAATAGGGAAACTGTCGTGGCAGAACGTGAAGAGGGTGGCAGATGGCGAGCAACTATTGGATGATGGAAAGTGATTAACGAAATCGGCGGTAACAGCTGAGCCGTGCTTACGGGTCATTACCGCGAATTCCGCCGTTATCTTTGCCGCAGTGTTCCTGCCTCACGAATTTTTACGGATGATTTGAGTTGTCTGGCCTATGGCACGGACGCCAGTTTCTACCGTTTAATCCCCCGGCTTGTGGTCAAAGCCGAAACCGAGCGAGAGGTGATCGAAATTCTTCGCCTGGCGGGGCAGGTAAGGATTCCGCTAACGTTCCGGGCCGCGGGCACCAGTCTTTCCGGGCAAGCCGTGACGGATTCGGTTCTTGTGCCGGCCGGCAAGGGCTGGAGAAAAATCACGGTCAGCCCCGATGCTTCCTTAATCACCCTCCAGCCCGGAGTGATCGGCAGTCACGCCAATGCCGCGCTTGCCTCTTTCGGCCGTAAAATAGGCCCTGACCCGGCTTCCATCAATTCAGCCATGATAGGCGGAATTGCCGCCAATAACGCGAGCGGTATGTGCTGCGGTATTTCCCAAAATTCCTATCAAACGCTCCAATCTATGCGCGTTATTCTGGTGGACGGCGCTTTGCTTGACACAGGCGACAGCCGCAGCCGTGAAAATTTTATGATTTCCCACCGGGAAATGCTGAACCGCCTCCAAAAATTACGGAACAAAGTGGTAATAAACGCGGTCTTGACGGAAAAAATCCGGTGCAAATACAAAATAAAAAACACCACGGGCTACAGCCTGAACGCGCTGGTGGATTTTGAAAACCCCATTGATATTTTGCAGCATTTGATGATTGGTTCAGAAGGCACGCTCGGGTTTATCGCGGAAATCACGCTCATGACCGTGCCCGATTATCCGTTTAAAGCGAGCAGTCTCATCGTGTTTCAAGACATGCAGGCCGCCTGCCGCGCGGCTTCTACCTTTTCAAAACTTGAAGTTGCGGCCGTTGAATTGATGGACAGTGCCTGTTTGGCCGGAATAGGTGTGGCGCTATTGGTTGAAGTGCAGGCGGATGGCGAAACTCTTCTCAAAAACAGAGCGCAAGCCATTCTTGACGCGGTTCGGGATTTCTTAACCGTGGAAAAACCTGTTTTCAGTTTTGACGCTGGGGAATGTTCCAAATTATGGAATATCCGCAAAGGCCTTTTCCCATCCATCGGCGCTATGCGTGAAGCCGGGACCACTGTTATTATTGAAGATGTCGCTTTCCCCCTCGAAAGGCTGGCTGACGCGGCCGTTGATCTTCAATCGCTGTTCGCCAAACACGGCTACCTTGGCGCTATTTTATTCGGCCACGCGCTTCAGGGGAATTTGCATTTTGTGTTCACCCAGGATTTTAACTGTCCGGAGGAAGTCGAAAGGTACGCGTGTTTCATGGATGAGGTCACGCGCCTAGTGGCCGATGGCTACGGCGGTTCGCTAAAGGCCGAGCATGGCACGGGCCGTAATATGGCGCCTTTTGTGGAAAGGGAATGGGGCGCCGAAGCATATGGGCTGATGAAAGAAATTAAAAATATTTTTGATCCGGACGGGCTGTTGAATCCAGGTGTCATATTAAACCCGGATCCCGCCATTCACACCAAAAATTTAAAGCCTTTGCCCAAATCCCGGCCGGTTATTGATCAATGCACGGAATGCGGGTTTTGCGAACCCAACTGCCCGTCAAAAGATCTCACGCTGACTCCGCGCCAGCGCATTGTGATTTTCCGGGAAATGGTGAGGCTGGGCGCGGGGCATGGCGATAAGCGCAGGATGCGCGCGCTTGAAAGGGGGTTCCGGTATCAAGGGGAAGAAACCTGCGCCGCGGACGGGATTTGCGCCTTGCGCTGTCCGGTGGGGATAGACACCGGAAAACTGATCAAGAGTCTGCGCCGTGAAAAACGCTCAACCGCGGCAAGGGCTATAGCCTCTTTCGCGGCCGGGCATATGGCTGAAATCACGGCTGTGGCGCGTGGCGTGCTTGGCGGCCTCAAGGGTTTGCGTGTTTTTCCAAGACCCGCTGTGTGGCCTGTGCCCGCCGTTTCTTTAAAAGACGCTTCTTTGAAAGCCGTTTATTTTCCGAGTTGTATATCCAGAATATTCGGCGTGCCGGTGGGGAGCGCGGAAAAGGAAACACAAATCACAAAAATGATTTTATTATTGAGCAAAGCCGGCGTGGAAGTTGTGTATCCGGAAAAAGCCGGAGACTTGTGCTGTGGCCTGGCTTTTGAGAGCAAGGGATTTCTGGAGCAGGGCGAAAGCAAGCGTGAAGAGCTGGCAACAGCATTAAGAAAGGCGAGTGAAAACGGAAAACACCCCGTGCTTTTTGACACCAGCCCTTGTCTGGCGCGCGTGAAAGAGATTTTTGATTCCGGTCAGCCCGCGTTTTATGAGCCGGCTGGTTTTATCAAAGCGTTTCTTCTGGAAAGGCTTGAGTTCCATAAAGTCGCCGGTCCGGTGGCCAATCATGTGACTTGCAGTGCGCGGAAAATGGGGCTGGAGGGTGTGCAAAAGGAAATTTTATCCTTATGCGCTGAAAAGGTCATAGACACGAACGCCGACTGTTGCGGATTTGCCGGGGATAAAGGGTTCGCTGTGCCCGAGCTTACGGCTTCGGCCCTCGAAGGTCTAAAAGGCCGTCTTTTACCGGGCTGCGAAAGCGGGTATTCGACCAGTCTAACCTGTGAGACAGGGCTTGGCCGGCACGGAGGTATTCCGTTCCAATCAATCATTTATCTGGCGGACAGGTGCTCGAAAAAAAAGGTCAGGGCTGTTTGACGGCCCAGTCAATGAATTCCTGAATTTTCTGCGCCGCGGACACGTCAATGTCCTTGAGTTGGCAATCGATGCGGTATCGTCTGCGCCCTTTGGGTTTGCGGCATCGGGTGACCAGGGCCGCGACGCGTATGGAGTGGGATTCGTTCGGAAAATCAAGAGGGAAGGTGAGATTTAATTCAATTTTATTGCCGCTTGAAAGCTGCCAGTAGGAAACAACCCGTACCGAGGAAGGGGTGATGTCTTCGAGGTCTCCGTTTTCCGCGCGGTAGGTGTTGGATTTCCAGAAAGCCACTTCAACCTTTTCAAAGGCTTTGGGCCGCGGCTCCTGAGGAGGTTCCGCCGTGGTTTTGTTCCACAATGAACGTAGTGTGTCGAGAAAGGACATAGATTAATCTTATCCTATTTTACGTAACAAATAACTTAAAGTTGACAGAAAAATGAAAGCGAGCTATTTTCCAATACTAATGAGAGTTCTTTACACGGGCGATAGCCCGGCGGGTGGTGCGGCCAATTACCTGCTGGGTATTTTCAAATATTTGAAAGCGGAATATGTTCATATCCCTCCGTCCGTGGCATTAAACGAGCGATGGTTCCGCATCCCTTTCGACGTTTTTATCTTCAGTGATTATTCCCGAAAGCAGCTCTCGCCCCGTTTGGAACGCCTTATCGCGAAAAAGGTTGAGGAGGGTGCCGGTCTTCTTATGATAGGCGGATGGGGTTCTTTTTCCGGGCCTTTTGGCGGGTGGAAGGGGTCGTTGATTGAAAAAATGCTTCCTGTTACTTGTCTGGGCCGTGATGACAGGCTGAATTTTCCGGGAGGCGCTCTTATGCTTCCTGAAAAACGCCATCCGGTGCTTGACCGCGTGATCTTTTCTAAGCCGCCTGTGATTTGCGGACTCAACCGCGTCCGGCCAAAAAAGAACAGCACTGTCATCCTTGCCGCCCGGAAAATTTCCGTGAAGAGCCGGGGCAAATACAATTCCGGTTCCGTGGCGCTCGCGAAACAGGGCGAACCTTTGCTGGTGATTCACGGCGATCCGGCCATCAGAACAGCGGCCTTTGCCACGGATGCGGCGCCTCACTGGTGCGGCGGTTTGGTGGATTGGGGCGGAAAAAGCCGTCGTCTTCATGTGAAGGACGATATTTGGGTAGAAGTTGGCAGCGCGTATATCCGTTTTTTTTCAAATCTTATTCAATGGCTGGCGAGGGGCGGCATGAACAAGCGGCCGCTCCAGTCAAGCAGCCCCGAGCGGTAGGCTCGGGGCGGGAGATATTCATGAAATCGCAGACTGAATATTTGTGGTTTGAAACCAAGAACAGACGGGATTACCTCAATATCACTTCCAAAGTGGAAGAAGTGGTTCGAAAAAGCGGAGTCAAGGAAGGTCTTTGCCTGGTGAATGCCATGCATATCACGGCCAGCGTGTATATCAATGACGATGAATCAGGGCTGATCAAGGATTTTGACGAATTCCTCGAGAAAACAGCGCCTTATGACGTTCATAAGTACAGGCATCACCAAACCGGCGAAGACAACGGTGACGCGCATTTGAAGCGGCAGCTTTTCGGCCGCGAGGTGGTGGTGGCCATCACGCAGGGAAAACTGGATTTTGGTCCGTGGGAGCAGATTTTTTATGCCGAGTTTGACGGCAGAAGGCGCAAGCGTGTGCTGGTGAAGGTGATAGGCGAATGACCAGCAAAACCGCTTTTTTCCTGATTATTTTTTTAGGACTTGCCGCGCCGATTTTTTCGGCCGACACTTATCAGACCAATTTTTCCCCGAGTGAAAGTTTCGGAGATAAGGACAAAGAAGCCGGCTGCCAGGTGGCCACGGAATTGGGCGCGGGCCGCATCACTTACAATCAACTAACCCCGGAACAGCGGCTGGCGGTCAATTATCTCAAAACCAATTGGCCCGGCGAATATGACCGTTGCTATAATATGCAGCATTACGGTCAATCTTCCTCGAAGAGCGGCCGTTCTTCTTATCGTCAGCCTCGCTACGAGGCAACCGTGGTTCAAGTCGTGGACGGCAACAGCGTGATGTTTGAAACCGGCGAAAGGGTGGAACTCATCGGCATCAAGGTGCCGGAAGGTGAACCAGGCGTTGGTGCCGCGGCAGTGCTCAAAGAGCTGGTGCTGAATAAAACAGTGAGTATTCAGTACGACGTTGAGAAAAAAGACCGTTACGGCAGACTGCTCGCCTATTTTTTTCTTGAAGACGGCACTTTCGTGAACCGGGCCATGATCGAAAAGGGAGCTGCCGCGCTTGATATTGTTCCGCCGAATCTGATGTACCGGGCCAAGCTTTTAGGTGAAGATGAGTCTTATCCGGAGGATGAGGAAGGGCGCTATTTTAATCAAATAAAAAATCAGCAGCAGCATATGATGATGAGCGTGTGGGGTATTTTTATTTTGGGTTTTGCGGCGATAGCAGGAATCAAACTTTGGAATTGGGTAAGGAGGAACCGTTAATGTCTAAGTCCGAACCAACTGTGCAAAAATTCATGACCGCTCAGCCGCATTCTATCGGTGCCTGGGAAACTTTGACAGCGGCGCGCAACGTTATGTCAACGCATCAAATCCGTCATTTGCCCGTGCTGGAGGGCGGCAGGGTGATAGGCATTCTAAGCGACCGGGATATTAAAATGGTTTCGGGTCTGGAAGGCGTGGACATGGCAAAAGCCGTGGTGCGGGACGCCTGCCATGAGCATCCTTACGAGGTGTCACCTGAATCGCTTTTGAGCGAAGTGGCCGCGGAAATGGCCAACAAAAAATACGGTTCCGCGATTGTGATGCAAAACGGCAAAGTGGTGGGCATATTCACCACTGTGGATGCCTGCCGCGCGCTGGCGGAGATTTTGCAGACCCGTTTTCATAATCACTAAAACACGACAATCCCCACTGAAATGAAGCATGGAAAAATCTTTTTGGGCTGCCGCCCGCCGAGTACCCGCTTTATGGATAGAACCGGACGCTTATTTGCGCTACCAGCCGGTCATTGAGTGGATTAAAAGAAGCAGAAAGAACCCCCGGGTTTTAGAAATCGGTTCCGGCGATTTCGGTCTGCCATCCTATTTGAAATATCCCGTGGTCCGGACAGATATCCGGTTCCATCGCCGCTCTTCTTTCGCTTCACGCGTTCAATCAAACGCCGCGAAACTTCCGTTCAAAGATAAAACTTTTGATCTTGTTTTCAGCGCCGACCTTTTGGAGCATGTTCCGCCGCCGGAGCGGGTGAAAATCATAGAGGAAGCAATGCGGGTGTCGCGGCAAAGCGTGCTGATGATTTTTCCCTGCGGCGCTCAAGCCAGGGAGCAGGATTCCCGCCTGGCCCGGAAATTTGAGACAGGGAGGGGCATGGATATGACGGTTTTGAGGGAGCACGATCGCTTTCCCTTTCCTGAAGAGCAAGACATCACGGACTGGCTCAACGCGGTTTCCCGCCGGGCATCGCGCCGGCAAATCAGAAAATCATTCAACCTGAAACTGCGGGAGTTTTTTATTTTCGCATGGCTGGGCGGCCATACGCGGTTTGTGGAGGGGATGATGAAAATGCCTTTTATCCGCATTTTCCTGCATTCGGGCCGTTGTTACCGCCGCGTCGTGGCGATTGAGGTGGCTTAACCCATGCGGGGAAGGTGAGAATCAATCTGCCTGATTTCTTCGGGGGACATGGCGAGAAACATAATGCCTGCCGCATAAAAGCCCGGGTCTTTGGAAGGAGTTGAGCGCGTGACCCGGCCTATTCTTTTGATGGGCTGGTTTTTTCCGGAAAGATCAAAAGCGAGATTAAGAAGCGTGTTAACCGGCAAAGGCAACTCAGTCCTGAGAAGCATTCCTCCGGTGCTGATATTGAGAGCCGATGCCAGACGTCCCCTGCTTGCCATGGTTTCAGGGGCATTCTGGGAGGTTAATTTGTAAGCGACTGTCATATCCACTTTCATGCGTCTATAGAGCCTTTTTTCAATAATGGTTTCGTTCGATAGGTTAAGCGGCCGGGCTGCCGGGTGATTCGCGGGCGGGGTAACGGACTGGCTGTTTTCAAATGGCATGTCCGCAGCCAGCTTCATGACCGCTGTAAAAATTTGTTTCTGACGGATAATTCCCACCACCGCACTGTTTGACACGACAGGAACCGTGGCAACTTTTTCCACCGCCATGATCGAGCCGGCCTTCATCAAGTGATCTTCGGGCGAAACAGTAGAGACTCTCTCAGTCATGATTTCCTCGACGATATGATCCTGCACAGCATGCGCTTGGGATTCGAGCTCTGATATATCGGGAGAAATATCTAAAAAATTGATAAAACGGGGATAAA
The DNA here is from genome assembly GCA_000405945.1 of Candidatus Omnitrophus fodinae SCGC AAA011-A17. Lineage (GTDB taxonomy): Bacteria > Omnitrophota > Omnitrophia > Omnitrophales > Omnitrophaceae > Omnitrophus > Omnitrophus fodinae. The sequence continues at coordinate 1,215 of ASOC01000085.1, read as the reverse complement.
AGGCCTGGAGAAGATGACGCTCGTAGATCATGCCTCGTAAATGATAATCAGCATCCACCACGGGGAAATCGTTGATGGAATAGTGATGGAGAAGAATAAATAATTCCCTGAAAGTTGATTCCATGCGCACGGTCACGACTTCTTTATCCATCAAATCCTTGACTTTCATCATGGCGGCAACTCCCGTCTATCTATAACTAGTTTAGAGCATTGATGTTATAAAAACAAGCAGATTAAGACCCTTATTTGTATCTCGGCCATTTACGGGTTAATCTTTATTTGGATGTGATTTTCGTTCGAAAAGGCAAACTTTCCGCCAAGGAAAGGACTTCCGGTGCTTAGGCAACGGGACTGTTCTCGCTCAAGACGCGAGAGCTGGCAAAGTTTCTGACCCGGCCCCAGCTTTAAGGGGTGGGGTGGACGGAACTGCCGAAAACGAAATGATGATTAACGCGCGTGTTTTAACACTCATGGTTTTTCTGTTGTGGCCTTGCGGGATGGTTTCAGCCCAAAGCGAAAACATCACAGCGCCCGATTCCCCAGCGCCCATGCGCTGGGACCGCAAGACGGCAGCGAAACCGGAAGTTTCGCTGCCAGCAGCCCCTATATCCACCATCGATCAAATCTGGAATGACGGCACGCTTTTGCTAAAAAACGGAATGAAAATACGGGTGTCAAAAGAAGCGCTGAAGAGGTCTGAGCTCAAGGCCAATCAGGAAATCATGATTTTAAAAAACGGAAAGAATTGCGAAGACGCCAAAGGAAGAAGGGTGGGCTGGCTATTAATCATGGATACGGGACGGCGCGAAATTCCTTTAAGACCTTCTCCGGATGCTGAAATTCCGGTTCAGGAAAATGACATGGCCCATATTCTGGCCGCCTTTTAAGCGGCCTGGGCGATGCGCTGTTCGGCGGCGCGCTCAATAATCCAGGACTTGATAAGAGCGCCCAGTGTAATGGTAATCAGCTTACCTTTAATGGCAGCCAATTTCTCATCGCCAAGGACAACCACACGTCCAGCCGCGAACCGGCCCAGGTTTAACAGCGCGAATTTAAGGTCGTCTTTGTCCGGAACCTGTTTATCCAACAGGGCAAACTGCATCGCATTCTCGAAATCCTGTTTCTCCAAATTCATCTGTTCAGCCAGAAATTCAAGCTGGCTGAATGAATTTGCCAGTGAAGCCTCATCACATAGAGACGTCCTTTGTAAGCTTC
>ASOC01000084.1 GCA_000405945.1 Candidatus Omnitrophus fodinae SCGC AAA011-A17 | reverse complement strand
ACCCCCGGGCGAGTACTGCGCCTGAGGCCCAGTCGACTGTCGGGATCGGATTTTTCACCGGCAAGAGCAAGTCCCAAAAACGCAGCCCCCAGAACCAGCGCGGATATTCCATAAAGCACACGGCTAAGCCCCAGTATCCAGGGTAAAAGACTCACCGCAAGGAGAAGGCCGCAACCGGCAATAATCCGCCGTGAAGTTATGCGTCCGTCCGGGTCAGCGGCGGAAAGCACGGGAATCCCCGCCCTTTGATAATCTTCGCGGCACATCCAGCCAATGGCCAGAAAATGAGGAAGCTGCCAAAAAAAGAGGATGGCAAAAAGAATCCACGCGTCCAAACTCAAAGACCCGGCCGCGGAAGTCCAGCCCATGACCGGCGGCAAGGCCCCGGGCACGGCTCCGACAAAAAGCGCGAGCGCGGTTTTCTTTTTAAGGGGCGTGTAAAAAACCAGATAACTGACCAGCGTGAGAAAAGCCATGAAGCCTGAGAGCACATTCACGAAAAACATAAACCATAAAACGCCCGAAACACACAAAACCAGACCGAAATTAAACGCCTGCTCTTCGGTGAGCCGGCCGTTCGGCAGCGGCCTTCCTTCGGTTCTCCGCATCAGCGCGTCCGTGTCCCTTTCAAAAAACTGATTCAGCGCGTTGGCCCCTCCGCCCACCATGACCGCGCCGAAAAAAACTTTGAACAGGCGGAAAAAATCACAGCCTTCGGAAGAACCGAGATAATAGCCGAGCAAAGCCGTGATCACGGCCAGCATGGTGAGGCGCGGTTTGGTGAGATCAAAATAAGCGAAAACAAGCGCTGCTTTGCCGCGAGTCCCGGTAACCGTCTGCGCCGCAATAACAGATTCGTTCATATCCGATCCGCACCCCCGGACACTATTGAAACATGCCCGGATTCCGGCTGGATAAATAACCGGAGAGAAAGAAGCGTGAGATAAACGCATGAGGCGAGAATCAACGCTCCCGTGGCCTGATGCGCCGTGGCAAATAAAACAGCGCTCACACCCTGCCTCGCGCTTTCACCCATCATGATTCTTGTCATCCAGGAACCCACTCCCAGGAACAACTGGGCCACGGCAAGAAGTCCAAGAAAAATGGCCGGGCGCTGAAGTTCATTACCAGCCGGAAGGCACATCACGGAATAGGTGCTTAAAAAGATGCCCGTCAGAACCAAAAAAGCCATCAGCGCGTGATAAACAATGCCGTTCCCGGCCGTGTGGCGGACAACAGCGCCCAGAATCAATTGCAGATAAATCAATGCCGTGGTCACGAACAAAATCCGGTGAATCCAAAAAGATTTTGGAAATTGCACGGGCTCCGCTTTTGTCCAAAGCGGGGATGTAAAAAGCGCTATAGAGATAATCAGACAAAAAAAAGTTTGCGCCAAACAAGCGTGAAACACAGAAACAAAAGTGGGCAAAAGATAAATCACCGTGATGCCGCCCAAAACCGCTTGCAGGATGACAGCTCCAAAAGTAAGCATCCCCAGTTTCTTAAGCCACACCCTTTTTTCAGCGCGTAAGATAGCCACCATTAAAACCAGGGTCAACAGTCCCACAGAGCCCGCTATCAAGCGGTGGGAATGTTCAAACCGGATTCCGCCGACCATGGGCGGAAAAAAACTGCCGTAGGAAAGGGGCCAATCAGGCACGGAAAGGCCGGAGCCCGTGCTGGTCACGAGACCTCCGGCAATAATCAAAAGGTAGGTGGCAAATGCGAGAAATCGACTGAATCGGTTAAGCCCCATAGGAAATTCTGATGCTCCGCGCCATCCGCCGCCTGAACAACCGGCACAGCGCCGACAGCGCAGTGCCGAAAGATTAAGCGGCCATCCGCCGCCTGAGCAATCGGCATCCGCTCAAATAGTCGGATCCGATTAGCTCGCCTTGAAAGTGAACGCGATATCCTTGGTTTCGTCAGCCGAAGATATGGTAACCGAAAACGTTTGCGTTCCGTATTTCTCATGCCAGGCTTCAATCACATATTGTCCCGGCACAAGATTTTTGATTTCAAAGGTTCCTTCATCGCCAGATACGCCGAAAAAGGGGTGCTTCAGCACCCCAGCGTAAGCCGCCATCCAGGGATGCACGTCGCACTTGATTTTTACCATCACTTCAGGCGCGGTGAAAGTCTTTTTGAGTTTCATGCCCTGAATAGGCATCCCTAAATTAAACTGCGTGCTCTTGGTCGGCACAGCGTGGACGTTGTGAAGCGTGTTGTCGCTGTTCAAAATCTCAAGCGGCTGTCCGACCTGAATTCCGAACACCTTGGGATGATACTGGCACCCCTGCTGATTGAAGGCCACCGGTTCCTTGGGCGCTTCAAAGGTTTGGTCGCCGAGTCCCTCTTTCACGTAAACAAAAACATTTTTAAGCGTGCCGTTCGGGTTCACAATCACATCATCAGCGCTGACCCCGTCCGGGTGCATCATCTGGCAATTGGGATCAGCATCCATGGCCATAGGCGGGCTAGCGGGTGCCGTTCCCTCAAAGGCGATTTTACCCGTGATAGCCGCAGCTTGGGCGGACGGAATCAAAGCCACTTGAAAAATAAGGATAAGAACCGTAATCATCATGCTGACTTTATTCTTTTTCATTGTTGAGTTTCTCCTTTTTAGCGGGCTTCATATTACTAAAATGCCTATTCCTTTACAATAGCAGGAATCTCCGGCTTGGGAGGTTCCGGATTCTGGGCCGGCTGAGGCGCGTATCGGTATAAATAATCACGAATGGCTTCCATCTGCTGCAGTACGTCCCCGCCCAAGACATCCGGCAGCGGCGACTGACCGTCCGGGAAAAAACCCGGCATCATGGTGCCTTCCTGCATGGCCTGAGGGTCTTTCAGCCAATTGACAACCCAGTCGGTTTTTAGCCGTTCTTTGGTCAGCGTCAAATCAGGCGCCAAAAACGAAGCGCCCATGGCCATGCTGGTCCTGTCCACTTTATGGCATTTAACACATTGAAACTTTTCGAAAAGGAGTTTTCCGTCCTCCAATTTCTGCGGTGTTGTTTCCGGAAGGACAAGCCCTTTGTAGTTGACTTCCTGATGCGCAAGATTGACAAAATACTGCACCAGATGGCTAGCCTGTTCGTCATCAAAACTGAAAGTGGGCATACGGTAAGTGAGCCAGGGTCTGATGGCAGAAGGCTGCTTTAAAAAACCATCCAGCCATTTTTCCTGAACCTTGGCTCCCTCTCCTTCAAGGATGGGAGGCGCGCCGCCAAGATCCGTGAACGTGGAACGTATCAAGCCTTCTTTGCCGTCAAGCGTGTGACAGCCTTGACAGTTAAACTTGGAAACCAGAAGCCGGCCGGTTTCTATCTGCTCTTCCTTGAGATTAAGCCGTCTCTGCATTTCAAGAGGAATGACTTCCTGGTTAAGACTCAAAAGAAATGTCACCAGCGACTCGGCCTGTTCATCCGTGAAACCAAAATGCGGCATGCGTAGTTTTTCATAATAAAGCTTCTCTTTGCCCTCGTCAAAAATCCGCGGCTTCTTCAGTTTCTGGAAAAACCACGCCTCGCGGGTGTGATCAACGTGTACCAGTCCGAAATCCAGCGTATACACGTCTTTTCTGCCGTGGTCCGACAACTCAGTGCCTATGGGCTTAGTGTCCTCAAACCCCTTGATGTCATGGCAGGCGAAACACCCTTGATGCGAAATGCTCTGCTTTCCCAAAAATTCGAGCTTGGCTTCGGGGCTCATTTTCGCGAGCTCGGCACGGGCTTCCTCGTGCCGTAAATTTTTCTGAAGGTGCATCATCACCATCTTGTCCACGACCTCGGGCTTGACGGATGGAAGGGGCTGTTTCTCAAAAGTCTCATTGTGCTGGCTCAGGAGATACGCGGCAATATCAACCGCCTCCTGTTCACTTAAACGGAGATTGGGCATGCGGGTGCTGGGCGAATAATGTTTCGGATCTTTGAGCCAAGTGTAAAGCCAGTCCGCGCGCACTTTGCTGCCCATGCCCGAAAGTTCCGGTCCGAAATAATTCACGCTGACTCCTTCGGCCGTGTGGCATCCGAGGCATCCGATCTCTTTCACGAGTTTCTGGCCGTGCTCAATATTGCCTTCGACCGGTGGTTTTTCAAGAGCCACCTCGCCTGAATTTTTGGCCAAATACGCGACAATGCCTTCAATGGCCGCGTCGCTCATTTCCCTGTCCTGGGAAGAATCGGTATTTTCAAGATGGAAAAACTGCGGCATCTTGGTTGAATCGCGGAAACTTTTCGGACTCTCAAGCCAGCGGGTTATCCAATCCTTGTCCAATTTGCTCCGGACATCTAAAAGACTCGGGCCCACTTTCCAGCGGTTCTCAAACCCCTCCACTTTGTGGCAGCCGAAACACCCGTAGGTTTCCGCCAATTTGCGTCCCTTATTGAGTTTGTCGGCCTGGGGCACCTCGACCACATTTTTATGGCACTTGGTGCAGGAGGCTTCGGTGTGATTCAATGGCAGTATCCGGTTTTCCCATTTTTCCATCCGGTGCCAGCGGTATTTCTTTTCCCATTCCTTAGCCTGCTCCTCATTGCGCGGCGTATGCGCGGATTCAATAAAGCTCACGGAATGGCCGTTGCCTCCGTGGCAAACCGTGCATCCCACTTTTTCCAGCGGATGCGGCGAAGCGGGGGAAAGAAAAAGATCCGGGTTGGGATGTGTTTTAAAAGGCTGCGGCGCGTTTTCAAAACCCTTTTGGTCAATCCCGAGATGGCAGGTGGTACAGCGGTCCACTTTCTGGACTTTGGCAAAATGATAGTCATCGTAAAGGTCTTCAAGCACCACTTGCTGAATGCGGAGCGAAGGCGCAATAAAATCAATCATCGGCGCGTTAAGAATTTCCTTGGCCAGGGTGGGTTGCACGTTTGCCAATTTCTTTTCGATGCGCGTTTTTTCCGCCAAAGCCAAGTCAATGTCTTTCTGGGTACCCCTCACCTTGGCCGACAATTCATCAAGCGCTTTCTGTTTCTCGTCCCGCCTGGCCTCATGCGATTCCTGATCAAGCTTGGCCTTTTCTATTTGCGGGGCCAAACTGTCCAGTTTCTGCTGATACTCCGCGGCGCGGGAGTCGCCGTGAGCGCGGTACTTTTCAAAGAAATAGCGGGCCGAATCCTGAAATTGTTTCAAGGTCTGCCCGCGGTCGCGCACCTTGCCGATTTCCATGTCCAGCCGGGCTATTTCCTTTTCCAGTTTGGCGTATTCTCCCTTGTGTTCCTGAAAAATCCGCAAAGCCTCGCTGTGTTGTTTCTCAAGTTCTTCAAGTTTTTTCTGGTCGACTTTCTTGTCCACGGCCGCGAGTTCAGCCTTGGCCTTTTCGACCTTAAGCTGAATAAATTTCCTTTGCCAAGCCTTCCACTCCCTCGCGTAATCAGAATAAACCACCCACACGAGAGAACCCAGGAGAACAAGGCTCACAATAGCGAACCACACGGTCGTTTTGGGAACACTGTAAAGGGTGGGCTGTTCTTTGGGCGGCATAGTTAGATATTGAAGAAAAATTCGGGAATGGCCACGATGTATTTTAAATTAAAAGCCCACCGGAAATACATTTTGATGGGCAGTGCCAGCATGAAAAGAAGCAGCATGACCATCACGCTGTAACGCACCGGGCCCAGCTTTTTGTAATATTTCTTGAAAAGGGTTTTGGCCAAAATAGCGGGCGGCACCATGAAATAAAGAAGGACCAGAATAATTCCCGGCGCCTCGCGGACAAACCACTGCTTTGGAAGCCCCCAGGCCAGCCACTTGATAAAGATAAACTCCGACAGGTTGACATTCAAAAGGGGCACAACCTTGTGGACATCCCAAAATTCAAAAGGACCGAAAAAGTTCCAGTTGGGGCCGCGTAAAAATGTGCCGACCAAAATCAAAAGAATCCAGAGAATCCAGAATCCGAAAAGGAAAACCGTGATCACCGGCCGACGCGCCTTGAAGGAAAAAAATCCCGAGGTTTCCGTGTCGCGATCGATGTAGGGGATGGCGCAAAGTCCAATGATAATGAGCGTCGGAAAAAGCACGCCCGCTATCCAGGGATCGTAATAAACCAGCATCTCCTGAAGCCCCAGGAAGTACCACGGAGCCTTGCTGGGATTGGGCGCCACCGTGGGATTGGCCGGCTCTTCAAGCGGAGCCTTCAACAAGATTGACCACACAACCAATCCAATGGCATAAACCAGCGCTATCACGAATTCAATGTAAATAAGATAAGGGAACACCAGCACTTTCTCTTCGGATTCAAGTTTTTCCTTGGGTGGCTCGCCCCGGGCCATGCGCCGGTCGTTTTCGCAAGCCTTGCGCATGGAATACCAGGTGAAATAACCGGTGATAAAAAGAAGCGCCACAATGGGAACATTGTCCGGCGCCGTGACAATGCTGACAAAGTGCGGATCCGTCAATCCGACGGCAAAGAAAGCCACCACGACCGCCACAATAGGAAGCGTAATCCAGGGCGAAGTCATTTGCGCCGGGAAAGTGACGAAAAGAATAAAAAGAACCATGGCCGAAGTAAAAATAGTCACCGGCGAGGCAAAGGAATTGACGAGCTGTCTGAAAGTTTCGATCATAGCGGACCGCTGATGCCTCCGTCCTTGCGGATTCTCCAGAAATGAACTGCCATGAGAATCACCACAACCGTGGGAATGGCCACGCAGTGAAGAATATAAAATCTGAGAAGCGCGCCGGCTCCGACAAAACGTCCGCCCAGAAGCGCAAAACGCACATCGCTTCCCGCGGTCACAAGCTGAATATCCCCAATAGAAAGGAGCGAAGCTCCCGGACCTTCATGCCCCAGAAAAGGTGTCGCGCGCGCCATATTGCTTCCGACCGTGATAGCCCACATGGCCAGCTGATCCCAGGGCAAAAGATAGCCTGTGAAACTGAGCAGCATGGTGAGGACAAGAAGAATAACGCCTATCACCCAGTTGAATTCGCGGGGCGGTTTGTACGAACCGGTCATAAAAACGCGGAACATATGAATCCAGACTGTGATGATCATGGCATGCGCGCCCCAGCGGTGCAATTCGCGCATAATCCCAAAGGGGACATGCTCCCGGAGCGCCACAATATCGTTATAGGCGTACTCCACCGTGGGCCGGTAATAAAACATGAGAAGAATGCCGCTCACTACTAGCGTTAAAAAAACGAAAAAAGAGAGCCCCCCAGCGCACCAGGTAAATCCAAAGCGAGCCCCGGATTTTCTGACTTTCACCGGATGCAAATGAAAAAAAACATTAGTCAGAACCGACAGCGATCGGTCGCGGTCCGAAGTTGTGTATCCATGCCGGAACATGGATTTCCAAATCTGTCCTTCGGTGATAAATTTAGCTAAATCAAATTTAGGTTTTTTCGGCGCGTCTGCCATAGGCGGTTTTCCTTATCAAAGGTTGAGAAAGGAGCTGGGGTCATTCCACTGCCCCTTCTCCTGCTGAAATTTCCTGCTCTTGTCCACGAGAATCTGCCCGTCTTCGGCCAAGGAAATCGCGAATCTTTCGAGCGGCCGCGGCGTGGGGCCTTCGAAATTAATGCCCGACTTGTAATACCCGCTTCCGTGACAGGGGCACTTGAATTTATTTTCGCCGCCCTGCCAATTCACCGTGCAGCCAAGATGCGTGCAGACCACCGACAAGGCATAAATCCCTTCCGCTGTTCTCACCATGAACACGCCAAACTTTTCCTTCCAGCGCGTGTCAACAGAACCCACTTCATAATCATCCGGAAATCCGGCTTTGAAAGAAGTCGGCGGCTCGAAAAGAACATTCGGAAACATGAATCTTCCCACCAGAGACAAGGCTCCCATGGTGGCGGCCGCAAAAGAGGCCCAGGCCAAACCAAACCAGGACAAAAATTTGCGCCTGGCCGGAGACTGGGGAGCGCCCGGTTTGGGCGCCGCGGCAATTGTCGCGGGGTTGGAACTCACCGCAGGGGTTCCTTCACCGTTTGTCATTGCAGAATATTCTCCAAGATTAGGACAAGCCGCTTTGCGCGGGCTCACTTTTTGGTTCGTTATCGTGATATTGAATGGCTTCGATAGCAGCCTGCCTCACCTTGAGACTTTTATCCTGCCTCGAAAGGAACTCGAGAACTTCCAGCGACCGGATGCCGCCCACAAGGGCCAATCCCTTCACCGCGTTCACCATGACTTTTTCAATTTGTTCCTCGTTCAGCTGATACTCGGTCGCAAGAGATACCCTTTCAGCCATCTTCAACAGCACATCCCGGCCAGAATCATCACCCAACCGCGCCAAACTCAAGGCCGCGTTCCAGCGTATATCTGGAGAATTGTCTTCAAGCAAAGGGTTGATCGGGGCAAGGGCCTGTTTATCGCCCAGAACTCCCAAAACATAAACGGCCGTTTTGCGAAGTTCATCATTCCGGCTCGCGAGAAAAGTCAAAATTTCGCCGGCATAAGACTTGGCGCCGGTAACGCCCAAAGCCCAGATGGCATAAAGCTGGACATCTTCACTCTCGTCTTTGAGAGCCTTGCCCAGGGCCTCGACCGCTTCCGGATCCTGAAAATGACTGAGCGCGAGGGCCATATAACCGCGTGTTTTGGCATCATAATGAACAGGATCGCTCAAAATATGCGCGATTTCACGCATCACGCCCTGGTGCCGAATGGCCTCATGATGGTTACGGTTGATTTCATTTGAAAGCTCAAACGCCTTCTGCCAGCGTTTGCTGGGTGATCCGGTTTTAATGGCCGCGATAAGCGTTTCGGGCGTCTCCTCCTCATGGGTCAAAAGCACCACGGTGCAGAGGATAACCGCCATGCCCGCCGCTATCAGTAAAGGGAAAACAAAAAGTCCAAAGAACAG
>ASOC01000083.1 GCA_000405945.1 Candidatus Omnitrophus fodinae SCGC AAA011-A17 | reverse complement strand
GATCATAACGATAGGCTATCGACTCGCTGTTCTTTCTCTCCAAATCCGACATCAAACCTCCCAGGTAGGTTTGGGCGTGTTGTCTTTGTTCTGTCCTCCGAAGATGAGACGCATAAGGAGTCACAAATCTTTCAACACGCTTTACTATATCATCGAAAATTTCTGGAGAAACTTCACATTGAGTCAACAGTTCTTTCTTGCGAATATCAAAGAGCGATTCCATCGATGGCACCTTTCCATGAAAAGTGTTTTTCATGGAATACTCATCGACAAAATAAGTTACGTGCTTTTATGAAACTCAGACAGTAAAACTAGTTGCCGTATGGAAGACGAAAAAGAAATCAGGTTTACGCAGAAAAAGGTGGATGATTCCTGGAAGCAGGCTGTGGAAAGCGACAAGGACAAGCAGTCGCCGGCCGCTTCCGAATCCCCAACCGGATCTTTGTCCCCTCTGTCATTTTCTGATTTCATAACCTCCCTGGGGGTCCAGGCACTGGCGCATATGGGGGAAATTGAGAATCCTGCCACAGGCCAAAAAACAAAAAACCTTGAAGCTGCTCATGAAATGATTGATCTTCTCATTCTACTTAAGGAAAAAACCAAGGGAAACCTCACCCCGGACGAGAACGTTCTTTTAGCCAATTTGCTTTCAGAGCTACAAATCCGCTACGTGGAAAACGCCCGGTGAAAAAACATCTTTTATCGGCTTTTAAAATTTTAGTCAGCATTGCCGGCATCCTTTTCATCGTTTTTTTGGTGAAAAGCCACTGGAATGAAGTGGTCAAGGTGCTTGCCGGGTTCAGGCCGGAGATTTTTGCAGTTACCGTTCTCCTGTTTTTCGCGGGTCTGGCTGTTATCACGGTGCGGTTCAGCATTATTCTGCAAGTTCAAGGGATTCGTATCCCTTTTCGCACTCTTTACTATTTCAATGGTATTTCTCTTTTTTTTAGCCTCTTTCTGCCTTCTGCCATCGGTGGGGATGTGGTGAAGGGATATTATGTCTACAAGCAGTCCGGTAAAAAAGTCGAATCATTCACCTCGATTTTTTTGGACAGATTTGTGGGGTCTTTGGGGATTATTGCCGTGGGTCTAATCACGATTTTGTATTACGGACACACGCTCAATCTGGCGCCGTTGCGCAATTGGGCTTTGATTCTATGCGGGGGCATGCTGCTGGTTCTGTTTTTTTTCATGAATCAAGGCTTCGCGGATAAATTTAGGTTTCTCAAGGTGTTGGTCCCTTCGGTTAAGCTGCGGGAGCTTATAGCCCATGTCTATCACACGCTGAACTATTACAGGCATCATAAAAAAGTGCTGGCGCAGGGCTTCTTGATTTCTCTGGTTGGGCAAGTTTTTTTTATGACCGTGCAGTATTCTTTGGCCCGCAGTTTGCGTATTGATGTTCCTTACGTTACTTTTTTTCTTGTGGTGCCTATTATCACGATTTTAAGCATGGCGCCGTCGATCAACGGGCTTGGCGTGCGTGAAGCGGGTTTTGTTTATTTATTCGGGAAATTCATGGGATCCGAGCAGGCCTTGGCGCTTTCGCTGGTTTACGATGCCCTGGTCTACGGCGCAGGGATTTTCTTTGGGTTTCTTTATCTGTTTCGTGAGGGATTCCGTTCCGCTGTGGTTCATGAAGCCATGGACATGGAGGAGCAGGTTGGAAAGATTGAGGAAGAAGAGCTTGAATCGGGGAAAGGAGAGCAAAAATGATTGACAAAGAGTTGCTTGAGATTATGGCTTGTCCGCAGTGTAAGAAAGAGGTAAAATTGGAAAATCAAAAAATCGTATGCACCAATCCAGAATGCGGTTTGCGTTTTCCTATCCGGGATGGGATTCCCATCATGTTAATCGATGAAGCCGAAAAACCTGCGAAAAACCGGTAAAAAGCAAGTTCGTTTCATGGTCATCCATGGCCCGAACCTTCAGCTTCTTGGCAGCCGGGAACGCCATATATACGGCGATGTCACGATTAAGGTTATAAACCGCGAACTTCAGACAGCGGCCCGCGTTTGCGGAATAGGCCTAAAAATCGTTCAATCCAACCATGAAGGGAAGATTGTGGATTTAATAGGGGCCGCATCCTCCTCCTTTCAGGGCATTTTGATTAATCCCGCGGCATACACCCATACCAGCGTGGCCATTCGCGACGCGCTTGCCGCATGCACGATTCCAGCCGTAGAGGTTCATCTTTCCAACATCTACAAGCGGGAGGATTTCCGGAAAGTATCGCTTACAGCCCCGGCCTGTGTGGGACAGATTTCGGGTTTTGGCATGGAAAGCTACCTCTTGGGTTTGCGGGCACTTGTTAAATTAATGTCTGGTAATTGATGTAACTAATTCAAAAAAAAAGAGTTAAATCGCCAAACGGGGGGGGTCTTTTATTGACAGTTGGAAGCCTTTCGAGTAGAATGGCACGAATTTCAAGAGGACTCACCTATGAATATTAAAGAGCTTAGAGAAATGATCAGCCTCATGAAAGAACATGACCTGATCGAACTTGAGGTTGAAAAAGAGGGGGAGAGAATCCGCCTTAAGAAAGACGCGGGCGGAGTCATTGCCCGGGAGCAGGATACCCATGCCAGGTACATGCCCAGCCAGCCCGTAAGTCCCCCCGCCGAACTCCCAGCAGCAGCCCGTCCCGAGATTGTGGATGATAAGGCCTACCTTGTACGTTCTCCTATGGTGGGCACCTTTTATTCAGCCCCAGCACCTGACCAGGATTCCTATGTTACCAAAGGCGGTTCGGTTAAAGAAGGGGATGTGCTTTGTATTATTGAAGCCATGAAGCTTATGAATGAGATAAAATCCGAGGTGAATGGCAAAATCCTTGAGATTCTCGTTGGCAACGGCCAACCCGTGGAATTTGATCAACCGCTTTTTAAAATTGAGAAGCCCTGACGCCGTTGTTTAGCAAAATTTTAATAGCCAACCGCGGTGAAGTTGCCGTACGAATCATTCGTGCCTGCCGGGAAATGGGAATCAGGACCATTGCTGTTTTTTCCAAAGCCGACCGCGATTCCCTTCATGTCCGTCTGGCCAATGACGCCATTTGCATCGGTGAAGCGCCAAGCAGTGAAAGTTATTTGAATATTCCAAGCATTATCAGCGCGGCGGAAATCGCGGATGTGGAAGCCATTCATCCCGGATACGGATTTTTGGCTGAAAACCCGCATTTCGCCGAAATTTGCGAATCCTGCGAAATCAAATTTATCGGGCCTTCGCCCGAATCCATACGGCTCATGGGCGATAAATCCCTGGCGCGGGACACCATGCGCAAGGTGGGATTGCCGCTTGTGCCCGGAAGCAAAGGCGTGGTGAAAGAACAGGAAGAAGCGTTAAGGCTGGCCAAAAAACTGACCTATCCGGTGATTATCAAAGCCAAAGCCGGAGGCGGCGGCAAGGGCATGAAAGTGGCGCATAATGACGGAACGCTGGTCAGCGCTTTTATGACGGCCAGAGCGGAAGCCGAATCCGCTTTTGGAAATCCGGAAGTTTATATGGAAAAATACGTGAAAGGCCCGCGTCACATTGAAATGCAAATTGTGGCTGATTCCCAAGGGCATGTGATTCATCTTGGGGAAAGGGATTGTTCCATTCAGCGGCGGCATCAGAAACTGGTCGAAGAAGCGCCGGCTTTGATTTCTAAAAAACTCAGGCAAAAAATGGGCGAGGCGGCCATAAAAGCTGCAAAAGCCGTGAATTATCAGAACGTGGGCACTGTCGAGTTTTTGGTGGATGATGATGAAAGGTTCTATTTTATGGAAATGAACACGAGGCTTCAGGTGGAGCATCCCGTGACGGAAATGGTGACAGGCGTGGATATCGTGAAGGAGCAGATACGGATAGCGCAGGGCGAGAAGCTTTCCGTGACGCAGGATCAGGTGGAGCAGCGCTGCGTTGCCATCGAATGCCGCATCAATGCCGAGGATCCGGACAACAATTTTATGCCTTCCCCAGGCAAAATCGAAACCCTGCATTTTCCCGGGGGCCCGAATGTGAGGATTGATTCTCATGTCTATCGGGGGTATCAAATACCGCCTTTCTATGATTCGATGATTGCCAAGGTGATCACATGGGGTCCGGACAGGCAGCAGGCTATCACGACCATGCATCGCGTTCTGGATGAAATGGAAATCGGCCCGATTAAAACCACCATTTCCTTGCATAAACGTATTATGACCAATCCAACTTTTCTAAAAGGGAAGAACAACACGCTTTTTATTGAAAAACTTATGGAAACTGGAAAAATACAGCAGGAGGAGTTGGCCTCATGAAAGTCGTGAATTTTTTTATTCACATTTTCTCCGTGCTCGTGTATCTGACCATCGGAAGTCTTATGGTGATCATGGCGCTTCATATCATTTCCATCGAGGAAATGTACGCCGCGGTGCGGAAAGTCTACGGAGGGTTTTGGGAGGCCACTCAAACATTCGGTATCGGCGTTCTTTTTATAATCACCGGGTTGGTCTTTGCCAAGCTTTTGATTATGCGCGCCAGATCCGAGGATTCCCTGGTTTACGAAAGCGCCATGGGACGCATCACGGTTTCCCTGGATGCCGTTGAGGACATCGCGCGCAAGGCCATAAAAAAGTTTTTTGTCGTCAAGGAATGCAAAGTTAAAACAAATCTTCAGGATGCGGAACTTGAGATAATCCTCAGGTTGACGCTTTGGTCCTCGCTCAACATTCCGGATCTGATCCGCGATGTGCAGGAGGAGGTCCGGCAAAAGTTGGTCCGCGTGTTGGGCATGGAATATCCGCTGCAAATCAAGGCGGAAGTGGTGAAAGTGGAAGAACATCGTGTGGACGACGACATCACGTCCCAGCCGCCCAAGGCTGTTTCTTCTTAATTTTAAAATAGTGAGGTGAAGTAAAAATGCACAAGATTGGTATTTTGACAGGAGGCGGTGATTGCCCGGGCCTCAATCCGGTGATACGGGCAGTGGTGAGAAAATCTCTTCTTGAAGGGTGGCAGGTCTTAGGATTTCGGAGCGGGTGGAAGGGGATGATTGAAAATGACCAGATGCTCCTCGAGCCGAAATCCGTGTCGGGCATTCTTCCCAAGGGCGGCACCATGCTGGGAACTTCCAGGACTAATCCTTATAAAAAAGAAGGCGGCGTCGAGAAAGTGAAACAGACTTTTGCGGCGAATGAGCTTCATGCGCTTGTGGCTGTGGGAGGAGAAGATACGCTGGGCGTGGCCGCTAAATTATTCGCCGAGGGACTTAATGTTATCGGCATCCCAAAAACCATTGACAATGATCTTTCCTGCACGGATTACACGTTCGGGTTTGACACGGCTGTCAACATTGCCATGGAGTGTATTGACCGTTTGCACACCACGGCCGAGTCTCACAACCGCGTGATTGTGGTGGAGATTATGGGCCGCCACGCGGGGTGGATCGCTCTTTATGCGGGGCTTGCGGGAGGTGCGGATATTATCTTGATTCCGGAATATCCCATTGACCCAGAAGAGGTCTGCGCTTTGATCAAAAAGAGGCACCAAAGAGGAAAGACTTTCAGTATAGTGGCTGTGGCTGAAGGAGCGACTTTGGCTCAAAAGGATGTGACCCAGGATGCGAAATTGGATGAATTCGGCCACGTAAAACTCGGCGGGATCGGAAATGTGCTCGGTTCGTATATTGAAACCAAAACCGGTTACGAGACTCGCGTCACCGTGCTTGGGCATATCCAGCGCGGCGGAAGCCCGACTGCTTTTGACCGCATTCTTGGCACGCGTTTCGGGGTCAAGGCTGTTGAATTGATTAAAGAAGGTAAATTTGGCGAAATGGTTAGTCTCCAGGGTAATGACATCGTTTCCGTCCCACTTTCCAAGGCCGTGGGCGCGCTTAAACTGGTGCCCAAAGAGATGTACGAAATGGCCAAGGTTTTTTTTGGATGATGCCTATCTTCAGCGAGGCCTTGAAAACCCTTCAGGCCTCGCTTCAAGATCCCAAGTTTGAAGCCCAGGTAGTTGAAATAGCCGGGCTGCTTAAAAAAGCCCTTGCCGGAGGGAATAAAATTCTTCTTTGCGGTAACGGGGGCAGCGCGGCTGAAGCCCAGCATATAGCGGCCGAATTGGTCGGAAGATTCAAAAAGGAACGGAAAGGCCTTTCTGCCATTTCCCTGACCACGGACACCTCCATTCTTACCTCGGTGGCCAATGATTACTCCTATGAAGCCATTTTTGCCCGTCAGGTGGAAGCCTTGGGGCAGAAAGGGGATGTCCTTATCCTGTTGACGACCAGCGGTAATTCCAAGAATTGTCTTGCCGCTTGCCGCCGCGCGAAGGAGCAGGGTATTAAGACGGTTGCTTTGACCGGCTCCAAAGGCGGCGCGATCAAGGGGCTCGCGGATATTTGTTTATGCGTTCCCTCGGATGAAACGCCCCATATTCAGGAAGTGCATTTAGTGGTGCTTCACGCGGTTTGCTCAATCGTCGACGAAGACTTTCCCTCCTGATGAATCCCAAAATCAAAACCGTTAAACAGCTCGCGGCCTTTCTGAAGGCGGCGCGCAAGCGTTCCCCGAAAATCGTTTTCACGAACGGGTGCTTTGACGTGCTTCATTTCGGGCATGTGGATTACTTAAGAAAAGCCAAGAAATGCGGTGATTGCCTCGTGGTCGGCCTGAACACGGACCGCTCCGTGCGCAACCTTAAAGGCGCGGGGAGGCCTGTTAATCGAGAGCGAGACAGGGCCGAGATTTTAAGCGAACTTTTCTGCGTGGATGCCGTCGTTTTGTTTGGTGATAAGACTCCCTACAGACTGATCAAACGCGTGCGTCCGGATGTTCTGGTGAAAGGCGCGGATTATAGCAAAGACAAAATCGTTGGCGCGGATTTTGTGGGATCTTATGGAGGAAAAATCAAACGTATCCCTTTTGTCAAGGGCCGGTCCACGACGGTCATGCTGGCAAAACTTAGGAAGCTTTGAGTGTGGCAGAAACCCTATCTACGGATCATCGACGCTAATTTTAACCGCGCCAAGGAAGCCCTCCGGGTTGCGGAAGATATCCTGCGGTTTGTCTTGAATTCTAAGCCGCTCTCGGCTCGCTGTAAATCCATGAGGCACCGCCTGACGCAAATCCTTTCAACCCTGCCTGTCCCTTATGCTAAAATAGTCGAAACCCGCGAAGTCCGCTCCGATGTTGGGCGCGAAAATTTCTTGAATGACAAAAAAAAAGCAGGTCCGGCTGATATTTTTATTAGAAATGTGAAACGCGCTGAGGAAGCGATTAGAGTGCTGGAAGAAGTGACCCGGTCCGTGGCATCTGACAAGGCGGAGAATTTTGAACGTTTGAGGTTTTTAGTGTATGAATTGGAAAAACAGGCTTTTAAGAAATTTCAGGCTTTACGCGGTCACAGACCTTAAGCGCGGCGACGGGAATTTTTTGAAAAAGGCGGAAGAGGCCCTGAAAGGCGGCGCGGATATTTTGCAGCTGCGCTCCAAGACTTTGACGGACGCCGAGCTTGTTGAGGCCGGCCGCGGTTTGAGGGCCCTGACGAGGAAGCTGAAAAAGCTGTTTATCGTCAATGACCGTGCGGATATTGCCCGCGTGCTTGACGCGGAGGGTGTTCATCTGGGCCAGGATGACATGCCTGTCTTCCTGGCCCGCAAAATTCTGAAGCGAGACGCTATTATCGGAAAGTCCACGCACAGTCTTGAACAAGCCCTCGAGGCGCAGAAAGAAAAGATCGACTACATGGGAGTTGGGCCGGTTTTTTCCACGCCCACCAAACCCTTGTATCAGCCGGTAGGGCTGGAACTGGTCCGGAAAGTCGCGGCCGCCGCGCGTATTCCTTTTGTGGCCATCGGAGGGATTGATGCCGATAATATTGAACAGGTACTTGATTCCGGCGCGGCGAGGGTCGCGGTTGTGAGAGCCCTCTGGGAAAGTTCGGACACATTCCGGGCCGCGGAAAAGCTTAAAACCATACTGGAGCGTTATGAAATGCCCGTTTTGCAAGTTTGAAGACACTAAAGTCATAGATTCCCGCGCTTCCAACGAAGGCTCGGTGATACGCAGGCGCAGGCATTGCGATTCTTGCGGCAGGCGGTTTACTACCTACGAGAAAGTTGAGGAAATCCCTTTGCTGGTCATGAAAAAGGATCAGCGGCGCGAACCCTACGAGCGCGCCAAGGTGCTGCAGGGGATTATGAGGGCTTGCGAAAAAAGGCCTGTTTCCGGTGACCAGCAGAGGACCATTGTGGAGGAACTTGAAAAGATGCTTGATGAAAAGGAGCAGCGCGAGGTGCGCTCCTCAGAGATCGGAGAGTTTGTGATGGAAAAACTCTCGCAGCTGGATCAGGTGGCTTACGTGCGATTCGCGTCGGTTTACAGGGAATTCAATGACCTGAACCATTTTATGAAAGAGGTCAAAGTCCTGCTGGGGAAGAAGCCGTAGCCGGCAGGTTTAATACTTCACAATGCGGGCTTCCCGGATAAGCCCGCTGCTCCACTCCGCAAAACGTTGTTTCGCTTTCTCCAAAGCGATTTTCCTGCGGTATTCATTCTTAGACAGTAAAACTAGTACCTCATGACACTTGAAATTGTGGGTCTGCAATTTCAAGTGTCGTTATGTACAGTACCGCGTACCCCTAAATTCAAATGTTTCGCGGCACTAGGCTATTTTTAAATAAAAAGAGGTTCCTAGCTCAAGTGGGGATGCATAAAGCCAGGAACCTCTACTAGGGTGAGTAGAGACTCGGAAGTCTCTAAAACGATTATAACTTGAGTTCTGCAAATTTCATTTAAATCGACGCGTTGAGATTTTTTGATAACCCCAGCAACTGGTGATACGACACGGTGCTTCTGAAATGACGAATCCTCTGACGGAATCCTTTGAGATGTTTCG
>ASOC01000082.1 GCA_000405945.1 Candidatus Omnitrophus fodinae SCGC AAA011-A17 | reverse complement strand
CTTGACCCAAAAAATAGTGAGTCGATGGCGTACCGCCATGATGAGGACCGCCAAGGTTTGCAGCATTTCATGGGGGCCTCGCCGTGGGATCACCGGCCGCTTATCCTGGAGTTGGTACGGCAGGTCGGCACGGAACTGGGTGAAGCCGACGGCGTCATTGTTTTTGACCCCTCGGGGTTTGCAAAAAAAGGCAAGGATTCGGTGGGAGTCAAGCGGCAATGGCTCGGCCGGCTCGGGAAGGTGGACAATGGGCAAGTGGGCATTTATATGGGATATGTTTCGCGTCGGGAACATGCCTTGGTGGACACGCGCTTGTATCTTCCCGAAGAATGGGCCAAGGATCGTAAACGGCGCCAGAACTGCGGCGTTCCTCGAGAGATTCGTTACCGGACTCGCCACGAATTGGCGCTTGAGATGCTGGCTGAACACGGCCGTGTGCTGCCTCATGCGTGGATCACCGGAGATGATGAAATGGGCCGCCCGAAGTGGTTTCGCAAGGCCTTGCATGAGCAAGGAGAACATTATCTTTTGGCGGTTCCCGCCAACACTTTGATTCGAGACCTTGACGGAAAAAAGCCGGACTATGCGGGTCGCGGGCGCAAGCCGGAACGCCGGTTTGAACGGGCCGAGAAGTGGCGTCAATCGCTTTCCCTGAAAGCGTGGACAAACGTCACGGTTCGCGGCGGTGAAAAAGGGCCGTTGACTTTTGAGATCGTCCAGTGCCGTGTCGTGGCCCAAACCGACAAACAGCGCGTTGGTACGCGGGAAGAACTTTTGATTTTGACGCGGACAAAACAGGAGGACGGAACCTTCAAACAGGATTCCTATTTGTCGAATGCGCCGGCCGATACCCCGCTTGAAGAATTGGCGCGTGTCGTGAAGGCGGAACACGAGATTGAAGAATGCCTCCAACGCGCTAAAAGCGAATCTGGTCTTGCGGATTATCAACTCAGGACTTGGGCCGGTTGGCACCATCATCAAACCCTTTCTTTGATGGCCGCCTGGTTCCTGATTCAAGAAACTCTGCGCGGCAAACAATCGACCCCCGCCCTCACGCTTCCCCAAGTCCGCGAAGGGTTGGCCATGATTCTGCATGAAGCATGCGGTTGTGCCGATCTTGAAAGGATTGTGCGTGAACGGACACGGCGTTTGCAGCGTAATGAACTGGCCAGATTTTATCACTGGAAAAAACATAACCTGTTGGCTCCGTTAAAGATTTGATCGAATCATGAAATCAGACAGTAGAAGTAAGAAGTTATCGATTTAACGTTTATCGCACTCACTTGTTCTCGATCTCCCCGGGACACGTATTTATTTCCAATAGATAATTATTATCCTCCCGCTCATTTTAAAAATCAAACGGTTTGCCGGAAAATAGCAAGCGAGGGAAGGGTTTTGCCGAGGCACGTTACGAAGGCCGAGCGGCACGGTTGTCAACGCGAGGCCTGCGTCCGAGTGAGTCTCGCCTCGCTGGGGCGAGATGAACGTTGACGAGGCGGAAGCCCTTGCCGCGTGTCAACGGTTTTCTGAAAATCCCCATTTGTGGCTTTTGAATTTCCCCACTTTTGGCTGATTGTTAAAATTCCGGATTGTGCCTGAAAAGGCTTGACCTGATCTTCGTCCGGTATCGAGATCGTGGCTGTAATCGAATTTAAACGCAATAAATCTGTCATGCTTCTTCCTTTTCAGGCTTTTCTTCCCAGAAACCCGCTTTCTTCTTTTCCCTCAACCGGTAGGATTCTCCTTTAATGTTCAAAACCGTGGAGTGATGCAGCAGCCGGTCCAGGATGGCGGTGGCAATGACCGAATCGCCAAAGACCTCACCCCATTTGGTGAAACTCTGGTTCGAGGTGAGGATCATGGCCCCTTTTTCGTAGCGCCTTGAGACGAGCTGGAAGAAAAGATTAGCTCCCGAGCGCTCAATCGGGATGTAGCCGATCTCATCGACAATCAAAAGCTTGGCCATCTGGTAGGCCTTCAGTTTTTCCTCAAGCCGGCCTTCCTGATGGGCCCGGGCAAGATGACCCAGCAGAGTCTGCGCCGAGGTGAAGAGCACCGGATAGCCGCCGTGGATCGCCCGGATGCCTAGCGCAATGGCCAGATGTGTTTTTCCGACTCCCGGAGGCCCCAGGAAAATCACATTCTCTCCATGCTCGATGAAATGGCACAGGGCAAGCTCTTTGACTCGCTTCTGGTCCACCGAAGGCTGAAACTTGAAATCAAAGTTTTCCAGCGTCTTCAGGTAAGGGAATCGGGCCATCGTCGTGCGCATCGCGATTCCACGATCCCGCTTGGCCAGGGCCTGCTCCTCGACAAGACGGCCGATCACATCCGCATACGTCCACTCCTGCTTGGACGCTTCTTCCAAAACGCCTTCCAAACGTTCCACCATCTTGTAAAGCTTGAGGGACTTCAGATGCTCCAGGGTTTGTTCCAGGACCGCGGCGCTCACTGGACACCTCCCACGAGGGTTTCATAACTTGCAAGATCCCGGGCCTCGACCTCTTCATCCACCTGGGGCCATAAACTGACCCGCACAAGAGGCTCGTTTTTAGGCTTGGGTTTCACAGAGTCCAAGATGCCTTGATAATGCCCGGAAAGGACGCTTTGCTGCCAGCGGCCGCCCAGCAGGGGATGATCGGCCACAATATTTCCTTCCACAAAAATTGCCAGCCTTTCGCTCTTCTCCAGGAGCACGGCTTCGCGGCCCCAATATCTCCATGGCACCGAATAACGATTGGTCTTGTAAACGACCTGGGCATCCCGCGGGATGATCCGCGTGATGTCGTCTTCGATCCGGTACGGCGCTTTGCCCTGAACAGAAATCAGAGTCTCTTGCTTGAAACGCTCGTTGGGTTTCTCGTGAGTCGTGCCGTGTATCCTTTCATCAGCAATCTCAAGCGCCCAGGCCTCCAGTTTTTGATTCAACTCTTCCAAATCCCGGAAGCATCGGCCATAGAGCCCAAAGAAATTGCCCTTCACATACTTCACTCCCGATTCCACCTTGCCTTTGGTCCGGGCCCGGTACGGCTTGCAAAGCCGCGGCTCGTAGCCCCAATACCGGGCAAAATCCAGAAACTGCGGATTCCAGCCGATCTCCTTGCCTTCAAAATCCCGAGACAAGCAGACCGTTTTGGGATTGTCGTATAAAATCGTTTGCGTCAGGCCTCCAAACCACTCAAAGGCCTGCTCATGACAGCCCAGAAACGCCGGAAGCTTTTCATCCAGCTGGGCCCGCACATAAATCCGCCGTGAATAGCCCAGCACCATCACAAACAAATGAATCCTCACAGCTTGACTACCCAATTCAATGCGCGTTGAACCCCAGTCCACCTGTGCCTGCTTCCCAGGACCCGTCTCAAAACGCATCGTCGCTTCCTCCAGCCTTCTCTGGTCTTCCCGCAAGGGCCGGATAAATTTCTTGACCGGCCCGTAACTGCCCCGATAGCCCCGCTTCTGGATGTCCAGAAAACAAACCACGGCCGAGTAATCGGTCTCCGGGGCTCGCTTTAAAAGGCGCTCCCGCCAGGGATCCAAAATCATTCCCTTCCTCACCCCAGCTCTTTTCTCCCAGGCCGCCTTCTTCCAATACTTTCCCACCGTCTTGCGGTCTATCCCTAATATTTGCGCCACCTTGCTTCTCTTCATCCCTTCCCGCTTCAATACTTGAATCGTTTGAAACTCTTCCTGCCGGATCACGTCGCCCTCCTTCAAACGAAAGCTTTCTGCTTCCGCTCTTGAAGAAATCGACCCTTGCTCCATGCCTCTGCCATCTTTTCTTTCCTTAACCCCCGAACCCTTCACTTCATCCTCCATTTTCCCCTCCTCTTAGCTCCTAAAGTGGGGAAATTCAAAAGCCATAACTGGGGATTTTAAAAAAGCCGCTGCCAGTTAACAACTTGATAGCGTTTTCTGTTAACCTGCGTATTCCGCTGAAAGCGACAGGTCATTCCGCTGAATCCGACAGGCGCCGGTCTTTCACAGAATCGGTTCACTAATTTTATAACATGCCTGTCGCTTTGCCGCAATATTTCGTTACATTACATTTTCAAGACCGTTTAAGATGATCGAGCTATGGCACTCTGCTCATCCGTGTCCGCGATCGTGGCTGTTATCGCATTTAAACGCTTAAAATTCTGCCACCTGTTGTGATTTTGATCCCTTTGTTGAATTTCGCCTGTAAAAAGGCTTCATGATTTTTTGTTGTCTCGTCTCATGGAGTCTCCTGCGAGTTCGATTTTGTGAGCGCCATGAAGAAGCCGGTCCAGGACTGCGTCAGCCAGGGTGGGTTCCCCGATATGTTCATGCCAATCCTTGATCGGCAACTGACTCGTGATGACTGTGGCGCCTGTTTTGTACCGTTCCTCTACGATCTCAAGAAGATCCTTTCGTTCCTGGGCATTGAGGGCATGGATCCCGAAGTCATCGATAATGAGCACTTTGACTTTGGCCAGTCTTTCGAGGTGTTTCAAATAAGCGCCTTCTCCGCGCGCCGCATAAAGTTCTTCCAAAAGCTTCGGCCAGCGCCGGTAAAGAGCCGGATATCCTTGCCGACAGGCCCACTGGCCAAAAGCCGATGAGAGATAGCTTTTCCCGATCCCCGTGGGTCCGGCGATGAGGATATTCTGCGAAGCTTCGATCCATTCCTTGTTTTGAAGCCCCAGGATCTTCGACTTCACAAGTCCTCGCGGATGTCGGTAGTCGATCTCCTCAAAGCAGGCCTGAGGGATCCGGAGTTTTGCGTTTTGAAGAAGCCGTCGGAGGCGATTATTTTGGCGATAGAAATATTCATCATCGACAAGAAACCCCAAGAACTCCTCCGGATTCAGCTCTTGCTTGACCGCGGTTTTCATGCGCTCATCAAGGGAGCGGGCCATCCCGAAGAGTTTCATTTCGTTCATTTTACGGATCGTTTCAGATAGAGACATGGTTTTACTCTCCTCACGTTTGATTATTTGGATTGATAATATTGCGGACCACGAAGATTCTCATGCAGGATCAGCGGCTGAACCGCCGGAGATTCCTCCAACCCGTCCAAACCTTTTTCGAGAATGTTTTTCACGCTTCCGTAAGTCAGACTGCGGTACAAAAGCGCCCGCTTGCAGGCATTTTCAAGACGCCCGGCTCCATAACGATGCGCCAGACGGATGATCCCAAGAGAAGAACGGTAGGCTTGCTCGGGAAAGGCACGGGCTGCCATGAGTTTCTCCACCAGCTCCTTCACAGAGGGGCCGTATTTCCCCGCCCAATGGAGAATTCTCCCCGGAGTCCATTCCACATATTTCTGATGGGAGGGAGGCATATGCTCTCCCCGGGTGGTGTAGTCGTTCTTTCGAAAACTGCGAGGATGCGTCAGGAGCCTTCGGCTGTGTTGGTAGAACTCAACAACGGTCGAAGTCCCGCGCATATCCAGTTCCTGATGGATCAGAGTGTAAGGAACCGAATAGAAATTCTTGTCGAATTCGATGTGGTAATTAATCCCAACCCGGTGCGTTTCCCACTGCGCAAATTCAAACGGATGTTCCGGAAGCGGAAGCGCGTTGGGTTTGTCCAGCTCTAGAAAGAGCGCCTTACGGCTTGTCCGGAGTTTTCTCATGAGGCGGTCATTGAATTCAACAACAAGAACCATGATCGCATCGTTTAATTCTCCCAGGCTTTCAAAAACCCGGTTCCGCAAACGGGCCATGATCCATCTTTTTGCCAAAAGCACGCCGTTTTCAACTTTTCCTTTATCCTTGGGATGATAGGGCCGCGCCGGAAACACACACAGACTGTAGTGTGCCGCAAGGTCCGCGTAAGTGGGGTTGATCTCCGGTTCATACCGGCAAGCTTTTGTCACTCCGGCTTTCAGGTTGTCCGGCACGATGGCTTTGGGAGAACACTCATAAAACTCAAAACATTTTACATGGACATCGATCCAGGACCTGAGATCCTCTCCCGCGGTCGCGTGCGCAAAAAGATACGACGAGGCGCCCCAGACGGCCACAAAAAGACTGACCGGCAGGAGAACACCGGTTCTGGCGTCGCGGAGGTGAAGACCATCCCCAAAATCCACAAAAAGTTTCTCGCCGCCTTTATGGTCCTGACGCATGGAATACGACAGCGTTTTCTGATACGCCCTGTAAAGTTTCGCGAACTGGCTGTACTGATATCCGTCCGGATCGGCTTTTTTATACTCCTCCCACAGGAGCATGAGCGTCACATTCGGCCGCTTCATTTCCTTGACGAGATATTCAAAGGGAATGCTGGGGCGTGGGTGCAGGGCGGACGGTTGCTTCGGAAACAAAAGCTCTTCAATGGCGAGATCGTCCAATCCCTCGGGAAGCGGCCACGAAAGCCCGGAGGCTTTAAAACGACGCGCGTATTCAACAATGGTGGTCCGGCCGACATTCAAACTCTTGGCCGTTTGTACTTGGGAAAGCTTGAGGCCCAACAACAACCTCAAAGCTTCTTTGATCTTTCGCATGGTAATCCTTTCGTTGGCCACGGAGGCCTCCTTTCGGGTTGAACGAACTCGAAAGAATACCTTCCGAAGACCACTTTTCGGTTAGGATTCTGCGAAAGACCCGACTGGTTCCGATAATCCGACATGGGATTCCGATGATCTCAAAAAGGTGCCGCTTTCAATCGGAATACCCTGTCGCTTTGAATCGGAACGGGGTGTCGGATTCAATCGGAATGGGGTGTCGCTTTCAAGCGGATTTCACACCGTGTTCTGCTGGGGAGAAGGCTGCGGGGTTTCCTTCAATTCAAGGCGGACAACTTTGGTATCCTGAAGTTCCCCGCTCTCATTCATGAGATTGATTCTAAACGCATAACGGTCAACTTTCATTTGACCGGAGTTGCGATTCCGCCCAAATTGGTTCAAAAAATGAACACGCAAAGCAGTGCTGCTACGCAAGCAGAACCTTGTGGCACCAGGCGTTTTCAGTTTTCGTATCTCCTTTATTTGTAAGGACTTAATTTTTTGAGGTGTAGAAGATGAGTCAAAATATCCGGAATTTTCTGCAAGGCCAGCCCGTTAATATCGTCTCCTGATTCGCTTGTTTCCTCCAGGCTATTATAGACAGCCCTATCCTGTTATTGTGAATGCTTCTTTTTAATAACACTCCTAACTCATTAATATTAAACGGTTCACCTATTTAATATCAGTAAAATGATGAAATATGTGATAATTGTCACAGTTATTGTGAATTAAAACACATAAAATATGCGTCGATTCACATTAAATCAGTTCGGCGCTGCCGGCCCGAAAGGAAAATCTTTCATGAATAAGAACAGCATTACGAGGCTTTATCAATACCGAAAGTCTCTTTACCGCCTAAAACAGATGGGGTTTGTCAAAGTATTTTCGGACAATTTGGCGGATGCGGTGAATGTAACGGCCGCGCAAGTGCGGCATGATTTTTTCGTATTTGGATTAGTGGGCAATAAACGAGGCGGCTATTCGGTTGTGGAGCTGATTGAAAAATTAGATAAGAAGCTGGGCAAAGACAGGCAGCAAAACGTGATTGTCGTCGGAGCCGGCAATATCGGCAAGGCCATGATGAATTATAAAGGCTTTGAGACGGAAATGATCAAAGTGGCCGCGTTGTTTGACAATGACCCGGCAAAGCTGTCCCCCGATTTGCCAACGCCAATTTTACCCATGTCGGAAATGAAAAACTTTATCCAGCAAAACAAAGTGGAGGCCGGCGTGATCGCGGTGCCGGACGTTGCCGCCCAACAAGTGCTGGATGAAATGGTGAAAGCTGGCATCAAGGGGGTTCTGAATTTCGCACCAATCCGTCTTACTCCGCCGTACGAAGATTTTGTCATCAATCACGTGAATGTGGGCCTGGAGCTTGAAGCCGTTATTTATTTGGTTCATTCATTAAAGTAGAAACGGATAAGGAGCCTGAGCATGACAAGCGAAGAAATTCTAAAGATAGTCGATGAGGTGGTGGCGCCGTGGGAAGCGAAAGACGGCAATCTGATCATGATTTTGCATCAAATTCAAAACCGTTTCAGTTATGTGCCCCGGGAAATTTCATTTGCGGTGGCCGAGCGCCTTCATATTCCGCTCGCGAGAATTTACGAAGTCATCACATTTTACCATTACTTCAAATTGAAGCCGCCCGGCAAAAATATCATTTCGGCTTGCCTGGGAACCGCGTGTTACCTGAAAGGGGCCCCGGAATTGATCGCGGCTTTGAAAAACCAGCTGGGGGTAAACCCCGGAGAAACGACGCCGGACAAACAATTCCACGTGCAGGTGGTGCGCTGTCTGGGCTGCTGCGGTCTCGCGCCGGTGCTCACGGTCAGACAAAAAGTGTATGGCCAGGTGACCCCGCAACAAATACCCGACATCGTGGCCGAATATTCTCCGGAACGCGCGGCCGAGAGAAACTAGTACCGCGAGACATTTGAATTTAAGGGTACGCGGTACTGCCTGCGGCTGCCATAGGCAGCACGCGGCACTGCTTCGCTGTGTACATAACGACACTTAAAATTGCAGACCTATAATTTCAAGTGTCATGAGGTACTAGTTTTACTGTCTGAGTTTCATAAAAGCACGTAACTTATTTTGTCGATGAGTATTCCATGAAAAACACTTTTCATGGAAAGGGGCCATCGATGGAATCGCTCTTTGATATTCGCAAGAAAGAACTGTTGACTCAATGTGAAGTTTCTCCAGAAATTTTCGATGATATAGTAAAGCGTGTTGAAAGATTTGTGACTCCTTATGCGTCTCATCTTCGGAGGACAGAACAAAGACAACACGCCCAAACCTACCTGGGAGGTTTGATGTCGGATTTGGAGAGAAAGAACAGCGAGTCGATAGCCTATCGTTATGATCAAGACCGCCAAGGATTGCAACATTTTATTGGCTACCTCTTTGTGGGATCATCA
>ASOC01000081.1 GCA_000405945.1 Candidatus Omnitrophus fodinae SCGC AAA011-A17 | reverse complement strand
CCGGACTAATTGATTTAATAAAATCAGATACCGCTCGATAGATTCGCTCCAGCCAAACAAGTTGCGGGCTCTTTTGCGCCACGCCTCTTCTGATGAAGCGAATTCAGCCACGGACACCCCTTGTTTTTTTATGCTGCTTTTCAGCGGCTGGCTGAGCGAAATCAGAAGAGGTGTGAAAAGGCGCGGGACTGCTTAAGCCGCTTGTTGAAGGACGGTGCGGGCGGACTGCAGGACTGTCATGAGTTCAAGATAGCGGTTCATGGAATTTTCATTCAGCGCCAGGCCTTCGACTTTAAGCCCGTCCCGGCTCAAGCGCAAATCAAGGTCATCCCCGACCTGTTTCTTAAGACGCGCCGCTTCGGATATCCCGCTGCCAAGCACCGCGTAAAAGGATTCCGCGAATTCCCGCGCCCCGGGAGTCAACCCGAAATCTTTGGAATAAAAAGGCGTGACAAACGGAAGCTCAAGCATTGTGAATTCTTTTTCATCCGCGACCACGGTCAGAAATTTTAAAAATTCGGTGCGATTCTTGGTCAAATTGCCCTCACGGCCGCTTTTACGGTACCACTGATTGGCAACCCGCCTTACC
Source organism: Candidatus Omnitrophus fodinae SCGC AAA011-A17 (assembly GCA_000405945.1). GTDB lineage: Bacteria > Omnitrophota > Omnitrophia > Omnitrophales > Omnitrophaceae > Omnitrophus > Omnitrophus fodinae. The sequence goes on along the minus strand of ASOC01000081.1, from coordinate 8,504 downwards.
GAATCCGCAAATTTTCCGCCGCCGCGCGCCAGTCCCAGGATAAAATCTCCGTACGTCTGTCCCTTAAGGTCAGCTCCCGAAACCAATCGAATCCTGCCCTCAAACTTTTTCTTATACTCTCTGTTTTTCTCTTTCATCAGCCTTGTATCAACCGGCCCGCGCATATAGACAATCAGCATTTTGTTGGCCTGCGAAACCATCAATTCCTCCAGCAACCCGATATTTTCCAAAGAGCTTGCGCTCGCAACCGCAACGCCGAAATCCGCGGAGGGGGCAAAATAAGCGCGGGCAAAAACCGGAAAATCCCGGGCATGTTCAGACGTTGTAACGTGCTCGAGAATTCCAAGACGCCCAAGCCTATCTTCTCTTTGCGCCACAGGATAAACTCTGGCAATTTGGCGTGTCACATCCTCCACAATCCGTCGCTCCTCTGAAACCATACGGGGTGACGAACTCCCAAGACTTTGTCCCTCTGTTTGACCTTGATCTCCAAAATCCAACTCCAGTTGAACCGGTTTTGTTTGAGTGGCCGGCGGCGCATCAGCCGGCTGGACTGGGGTTTCAATTTCCTGTACAGGGGGAGGCGCGGGGGCTTCTTCCGGCAGCGCAAGAGGCGCTGGTTCCGCGGCCCTTTCGGCCAAAATCTCGAGTTTTGCGGACAATGCCCCCAGCTTTTCACGAACGGGAATTAGAACCCGCCCATGTTCGGGATCGTTGCGGGGGCCTTCTGAAATGGATTTAAGCGCCGCCACAACCTCCATGATTTTTTCGTGGTCAAATCGTTCCGGTTTTTTTAGCCACAAACGAAGTCTGCCTCGAAAGTTCTTCAAGCCGGCCGTAAAGATTGAAAAAATTCCGCGGCAAAGCATCTTCCGCCGCCTTCAACCCAGCCACTATTTCCAAAACATGCAAAGTTATTAAGCGACGCTTTTCCCTGTTTCTCAATCCTTCAAAAGAAATGAGCGGGGGATTTCCGGCGGAAATCCTCTCGATATCCGCCATCAAATCCACGAACCGGCGTTTGTCTTCGCGTATTTCCTCCAACAGGTCACTGAACGAGCGAAGCTTTTTGGATTGTCTACCCTTTAAAAAAACCCAGCTACGAGTGGTTTTCACGGCCTGACGGAAATCATTCAAGGCCAGCGCGCTTAAGTGCCCCGATAGCTGCAACTCCGACACCCACGTGTTAATGGCCTGATGTAACACGCGGGAATCAAGTCTTCTGTTGAGTTGTCTTGCCTGAGTGATTAAAGCCGCAGCTTTTCTCCGAAGCTCACGGTCCGCTTCAAACAATTCCTCGAGTTTGGCTATTCTTTCATCCGCCGGCGTTTCATCTCCGAGCGATAACCCGCGGACTTTGCTATCGGCTGGCCGCACGCGATCCCGCATATCCTTAACCGCTTCAAGGGCCCGGGTCAAACTGCCTTGAGGGCCTATCAACGCCGGCTCAAGAGAGCCCTCCACTTCCGCAATCCTGATTTCACGAATGGACCCGGCAATATCCAACGCAAGCTGTTCTAGAAAAGTAAAAGCCGCGTCTCGGGCAAATGAAACATTCCTGTAAACCATGTGCGGCTGGAGATACGCTCTGTAACGGTAAAAACTATTCACGATATCGGACAACTGAGGGTGTGACGATACCTGCTGAATAGTGGCGAAAAGCGCCTTGTCAGCAATAGCCGCGCTAAGGGCGTAATCATGCGCCGTCCTAATGTCTCGTTCATACAAATAAAGATTTTGATCGATTAAAAGAACGTGATTTAGAATACGGACGTGATCCTCCGTGCGCGCGGCCGCAGCTTCAGCCGCCTGAGCACTGTCCTTAAAATAAGGGACGATAGACTTGAATAGGGTTTCAAATCCCGACCGAATTCCTTCAAACTCGCGGCTTAAAATTCCGGGAAGAATTTCTCCATAGGTCAAGGCCGAAGGGAAAGGGGCGAACCTCGTCAGCAAATCGTCAAGAGAGCCATTCGCTTCCGAAGGCTGAATGAGCTCCGAATTTTTTAACCGCCTTGCCCCTGCAATCACCAAATCTTTCGACGGCGTGTCAATGGGCTTAAGATCACCTTGCAATACCCTGGAATATGCTATTTGCCCATCCCGGCAAACCAAAAGCGCGATAAGCAGCCTTTGAACCTCGCGTTCAAAATTTTCATGCCTTTGGCGAAGCTCATCCTGGCCGAAATCTGTAATATTTGCGAAAGGCTTGGTTTCCAAACCGTGCGAAACAAAAAGCCACGCCTTTAACAAATTAAAATAAACAGGGTCAAATTCATTGTTTGCCATAACGTTTTGCAAGGTGTTTTGCCCTTGCAATACCGCGAAAGGCGACAAATGCCGCGAACCATCCAGCAAAATCTTTCCCTGCTCCGCCCAATGCCGAACCCTGAACATCAGAGTTATCGGAAGGTAAAAATCTTCCTGTCCCAGAGAAGCGCCCGTCACGCCGCGGCGGAACTTGATGATTTGATAGGCATCCCGGTACGGAATAGTCAGTATTTCCTGCTTTAAATCCCAGTCCGTGACGCGGCCGGTAACGGGAATGATGACGTGTTCCGCCTTCAAAAGACCGCCGTGATGAATCATACCGGTGAGCGGCAAAACGGAGGCCGGTTCAATCTCCAGAAGACGGCGGCCTTCCCGGTTCAGATATTCCAAATTCAAGCCCCAAACAAGCCGCGTCATGAGATCATTGTCCTGATAGGGAACGCGGGTAAGCCCGTCAAGCATTTGCCGCAGGATTTCAAAGGTCAGCCGTTCGGGCGTAGCGGCAATACCATCCACATGGCGGACAGCTTCATCATCGAATTGAAAATCCACTTTGCTCACCATTTCATCCTGTTGAAGCGACACAAAAAGAGGGTCCACGCCCGGGACTTGCGTTCCGAAAACATGTATTAAGCGATTAAGCTGTTTGACTTGAACCAGCCCGCTTTCAAGTCCGCCCGAACCCGCGGGAGCCCAAAATCCAACCTTGCTGAAAAAAGGTTCATTTCTCACAAATGTCTCAAAATCCGCCAGATTGACGGACGAAACAATCTTGGTGGAAGCAACCCCCAATTCGGGCGCCATATACCGGAACCATTGATCAAGCGCCTCAAATCCGATATTGGCATAACCCGCAATGCCCATCCGGCTCCCGTGCCGGATGTAGTAAACCGATTCGGGATGCGCCGCGAGGTCTTCATCCACGCGCATGCTGGCTTCCGTGTAATCTTTCAAAATGCGGCCTTCATTTTCAGCTCTCACTTCCATTTCCTTCCGGGCAAAACGGGGCGATTTCAAATATTCCTCCAGCTCTGCATCCGTGAATTTGTGCCGTATCACCGTGGCCCCAAGATCCTGCATAGCCCGCACCTTTTCCGTATTGGCCGCGAAAGGCACAAAAATCACCGCCTGCAATGGCTCCGCATACTCGGGATACAGCGCTTTTAATTTATTGACCACCGCGGCCACGGCCTTGCCCTGATTTCCGGTTGATTCCGCCACAATACGGCGGATTTTTTTCAAGGCCGAAGGATTATCCTTGAAAATACGTTCAAAATGGTCCAAAACATCCGCCGTGACATAGGGTTTGAAAGATCCTTCAGGCAGGTACGGCAAATAAAGCAGATAATATTTTTTCTCAAGGTCCGTGAGTTCATGCATCATGCCGTCCAGCCTGTCGCTATGAATCAGCGGCGCCGGGAATCGGCCTTGAGCGATATCGGATAATCTGCCCTCCCCCACAGCCTCCCTTGACTGTCTTAAAAGCGCGCCCGCGCGAGCAATATCCTCCAATTGGATTTCAGGATGCGGCGAGAAGAAATGGTTCCGGCTCCAGCGATGATCTTCGGCTTTAAATGGCCGGCCTGATAAATTCTCCGTGCCAAGCGATTGGGCTCCGGGGGTCGTTTGTGCGGCTATCCCTTGGCGGCGAGTGTATTCCGCAAGCAAATCCCGGCCCGGAACAAAATAGACTTTATGATTCTGCATGCTTCGCCCGTCTGTACCAAGATACCGCAAATCAGCGCTAACTCTCTTTTGCTCCCGCACGATGGTCCCGGCCTGCTGCGGGCTGATTCCCAATACAGAAGCTACATCCCGAACTCCATACAGGCCTTCCGACACAATGTCCCGCATCGTCAGCGCGCGGTTATATTTCTTCCGCGCCCATTGCTTATATTGCTTCCCGGCCGCGGAAGGGACATAAACCCTTTCCTGCAGCCGGAACAAGGGATGCTCTTGCATGAAATCCACGTGAGGCATGCCGCTTTCACGAACAATTCTTAGTCCTGACTTGAAATCCACCGGCACGCCCTGCCCTTGAAGAGACTTCAAAAAATCTTTGAGCGGAATGTAGCCTTCGGGGATTTCCGAGAGCCGGCGCGCCAGAATCGCCGCCAAAGCGCGCACGCCTTTATCCAGATAAAACCTTTTGCCGTCTATTAGTTTCCAAAGGCTGCTCCCGCCGGGCAAATCAGGAGATAGATGATTTTTCAGATCGTCCGCGTTGCGGGGCGTTGTTCCGAGCAAAGGTGCGGCTTCGTCTTTGGTCAGAATCCTAAATTCCTTTTCCAGCGCCAGGGCCAGCACCGCCTGCCAGGAAAGAAAATAAACCGAATAATTCAGAACCTGTTCACGGCGATAATATTTTTCATCAATACTCTTGAAATATTTGATGCGGCGGTGGATGGTGGTTTCGTCCATCCCTGAGGTTTCCGCCGCGGAACTGGTAAGATATTCTCTGGCCCGCACTTTAAGGCTCGCGGCCTGAAGGTAGCCGAGGTCTTCCCGGCTGATGCGGTCGCTCGTTAGTTTCAAAAATCCTCTTTTTATAAAATCCTCAACCAGGCTGCGCGGCACATAGCTTAAAAGAGAAGCCTCTTCGACCGAATAATTCTCCGCCGTCAACTCGGGGAATACTTCGGGCACGTACCTCCGTCCGAGGGTTTTGACTCTCATCCATCGCCACCCCTTCCCGTAGCTTTGCAAAAAAGACTTTCTCTCCGCGTTCCACATTCCCCGCCATATCGCATGCCCCGACGCAATGACCCCTTTTTCCGTAAAAGGATAAACCCTGAAAACAAGATTGTCTTTTTCTACTCCCTCCGTGCCCAAAAAAACCTCAACCCAAACCCGGCCTTCAGACTGACGCTTGGGAAGATTAATGACAACGATCTTGTCATCCAACAAGAACATAAAGATGTCGCCGCTGCGAGGAACGCGTATTTCCACTCCCCGCCTTCGGGAAGGACCGAATTCCTCCATGATTTTTTGAATCGCCTTTTCCCTTCCCTGCGAAGATGAAGCCGCGGCAAAATCACGAACCAGTTTTTTAAAAGCATCCGCGCCGGCATGAAAACGTTCCTCATGAGCGGCCTCGGTCGTACGGACAATCCTTTCGTGCAGTAAATCCACATATTCATTGGTTCCTGCCACAAGCGTCGGCCGGAGGAAATAAGGATAATAGCGGTTCAATAAAATGCTTGCGGATTCAACCGCAATATTCTCATCATTCGCCAGCCATTCCAAATCATCGACAAAATCCGATTCTTCAATGCTTCCGTGCCGCAAACCCAGAAACTCAAGATTCCCGTCCTTGAACTGGCGGGCTATTTCCTCAATGACCTGGCGCGCCTGATGCGCGACAGTTTTTTCACCGGACAACTTTTCCAAAATGCCGCGCAGTCCTTTTAGTCCCATCGTGACGATATGCCGGCCATCATGCGCCCGGTAATACTGAAATTCTGCAGGGCCGGTTTGCAAGGCCAAGATTAAAACCTTCTGTTTCAAAGGATCAGGTTGAGCCGGAGCCACCGACAGAGGGGCAGAGGGCAAAACTTCTGGCATCGGCGGAGCTATTAACTGCGCAGCCACAGCCAAGGCGTGCAATTCGTCATGTTGGTCGGATTTAAGTTTTTCGAGAACAGCCTGCATTTCACTTTCCGACCAACGCCGCATTTCATCCACCATCCAGTTATATCCCTGTTCTTTAAGGCTAAGCAAATGCGGCAGAATAATTCTAAGCTGTTTTAGTTTTTCCGGCGCGGTTTTGGCTCGAATCAGCTTGTCATAAGCCGTATAAACCCTAGCAATCGGCCCAGCCGCGAAAGCCTCTGGTTCGGATCCCAAACTTGCCGCCTGGACCTGCTGGATTAGGCTGCGAGCGGCAGCTTGGCTAGGCAAGTCCTGGCCAGCCGCCTGGCCCAATTGGACCAAGCCGCGGGTGGCGGCCCGAACGGATTGGGACTGGCCAGCCGCCCGGTAAGCAAGGTCAATCCACGCGTCACGCGCCGGAAGGTTCGCGCCCAGATTCATTTGAGCTTGGCGCGGAATCAAATAAGCCGGGTTTTTGAGATGATTTTCCTCCGCTTCTCCGCCCAAAATGGAACGAAGATAATTGGGTCTGTGATTCATTTCATTTTCGAGTACGGGGCTTATCTGGAGATAGCCTCCCCCGCCCGCCTCAACAGCATCCTTGAGACCCTCCGAATGGAAGCCTCCGGTGACCACAATCGCCTTGGCTGTCCCTGCGGCTTTCATGAGCCGGAAAATATTTTCTCCCATTTTTTTCTCCCGGCGTTCCGCGCCGCGGTAAAATTCAATCGCCTGATGGAATAGCTTTTGAATCTCCGCTTCTTTCAAGTCATTTTCAGGAAAATCAAATTTGCGCGCGCCTTCCTCAAGCTGTTTGATTCTTTTCAAAATACCCACCGGCTCCACGGATTCTTTGCGGCTCAGGAGATCGCGGTATTCACCCCGCACCAGCTCCAGGCTAAAAAGCCTCCTGAGAAGCACAAGGTCTTTCCAAAGCGCGAAGAGTTCTTCTCCTTCGGCACCTTGGATTTCGCGGCTAAAAATCTTGTCGGCAATATCTTCCGCCTCGGTCATGATTTCCGCGGAACGCAATTCTTCCCGCAAGATAAGCGTCCCGCCCCAAAGCGCGATTTGGGGATATTTTTTAAAGCTGAAATTTACGGGCAATTCCTGGTAAATTTCTTCAAAGAGGCCCCGGAGATCTTTGTTCGCGCGGCGCGCGTTGCGGCTGGGCCGCACAAGGCGCTCAAAATCTTTCGTCAATGAATCTTTCAATTTTGCGTTGCGGAAATATTTCAGTAGCTTTTTTTTCTCCTCCGAAAATTTTTCGGCGTCCAAAGCCAGGCTCATGGCATCAAGCGTGAAAATTCTCACCAGGTACGGATACTTCAATTGGTTTTTAGGGTCCCGCAAATCAAGATTGAGTTCATTCTTGGCCGACCGGCGCAGGGCTTTCAGAAAATTAAGAAAATCCGTTTTGCCGCAGTGGAAAGATTTCCACGTCTGCGCGAATCTGCGAAGGGAAGAAGGCCAGATATGCGTCGAAAGTTTTTCAGCCCGCGCTTCCATCTTTTGAAGAAACCAGTCTGATTCTTCACGCGAGGCGAACACTCTTTTAAAGGAAGCCAGATTGTCCCGGTAGAGATTCTCATCTTCAATTCCTTCGGCCCTGACTTTCATCGCTTTGTTGTCTGCCGATTCTTCACGAATAAGGAATCTTTCCGGCCCGGACAATTCCCCGTTTTCGATAAGGTAATCCGCCATTTTTAGATTTTTCCGCGGGTCATTGAAAAAATGGAAAAGCTTCGGGTCAAGGCGAGTTTGCGCGCCTTCAAGAAGAAGCAGTGAGAATCCGTATCTGCGCCGAAGCAGACGGATTATTTTTTCAATTTTGGCCTGGGCTTCGGGCAAAGCGTGCACGTCCTGAATATGAACGATGAAGGGATAATTCCCGGATAAATCACCGGGGCCATGGATTTCCTGGATTGATGCCAACCCCTGAGGAACACGAATCGACGCGAGTATGTCCGTCTGTCCCATCGCAACTGTGGAACAGAAAAAGATAATCAGGACAAGAAAGCATACTTGTTTCAGAAGCCGTCTTCCTGATTTGTTATTTCGCGGGATGAACATGTGATGTGGTAACTCTATATTTATCTATATTATGTTCCATGGGTTAAATATATAGACATACAACTTTTTAAATATAGTTAAATAAGTATACTCGTTATTGTCGGATTTTACAAATACTTCTCAGAAGTTTTTTAGCTAATAACCGCTGTCGCAACAGGAGGGAAATGGGACAATTCTGACATAGAATCAATTCTGTAACCTATTTAAATTAAAATGGTTACAAATCGAGTAGGAGGGGAGATTGCTCTCCCCGTCCTCTCACACCACCGTACGTACGGTTCCGTATACGGCGGTTCGTAAAGTAGGTTGAAATTGATGCAATTGCCTAAGTAGCGAAATAAGATTCATGCGCTCAAAGTAGGATTTCTTGAAGGCTTCATTCATATGCGAAGCCCCAGAATTCCACCAAGGCCCTCTCTGGTTGCACGCGGACTCAAACGCTCTCTGTTCTTGAATCCCACGGCTCATGAGCTTTCTAGCACGAGTGTACACTCGCTTCAGCTGTCTCCAAATAATGCAGCGAAGCTTACGCCGTATCCAACTGTCGAGTTCCTCGAAGATCAACTTCA
>ASOC01000080.1 GCA_000405945.1 Candidatus Omnitrophus fodinae SCGC AAA011-A17 | reverse complement strand
AAGATTAAGGTAACCTAAATAAATTTTTAAAGCCGCCACAGCACCGGATAGCGCAGTGCTGGATAACAAAGCCGCTGACAGCGGCTTGAACACCCGGCAGTATATCCTAAATTTGAAATTTTCTGTGATATAATCCCACCCGCTATGCCGGAAGAACCAGCGATTTCGATTCATCAGCTTACCAAATATTACCGTAACAGGTTTTTGGCTCTGAAAGACATCAGTTTTGACGTCCGGGAAGGAGAGTTTTTCGGGTTTCTCGGGCCGAATGGTGCCGGAAAAACGACTACCATCAATATCCTGACCGGATTGGCCAATTTCAACCGGGGCAGTGTGAAGGTTTTCGGCCGGGACGTGGTTTCCGATTACCGGGAAACGCGAAGAATGATAGGTCTGGTGCCGCAGGAATTTAATTTTGATCCCTATCTTTCAATTGAGCAAATCCTGGTTTACGAAGGCGGCTATTTTGGGATTCTCAAAAAAACTTGCCGGGAGCGCGCCAAGGCGCTTTTGGAGGAGTTCGGGCTCTATGAAAAAAGGGATCAGGATTACCGGCGGCTTTCCGGAGGCATGAAAAGGCGGCTTTTGATCGCGCGGGCCCTGATTCATGACCCCAAAATCTTGATTCTCGATGAACCCACAGCGGGCGTGGATCTTGAGCTTCGCCATAGACTTTGGCATTCCTTCCGTGAAATGAATGAGCGCGGCAGGACGATTTTTCTCACCACGCACTATATTGAAGAAGCAGAGAAACTTTGCACCCGGATTGGCGTGATTCATAAAGGCGAGATTGTGGCTTTGAATCAAAAGGACGATTTGATCCGTGAAGTGAGCGGCGATTGGGTGGTGATCAAACTAAGCGACGCGATCGGCGAGCTCACGCCTGAAATGGCCCGGATGGGGGTGACGGCGGCGCGGGATGGACGGACTCTCAAGTTCAAGGAAGACAGCCGTGTTCTTAGCGAAACACTGAAGGAGATTCACCGGTTGGGCTTGAGCGTCGACCGTCTGGATGTTCGCAAAGCCTCGCTGGAAGACACGTTCATCAAATTGACCGGATTAAAGGAATTTTTCGAGGAAGAACCGTCCGGGGAGGAGAAAGGCAATGGAGCAATATAGCCGGGTTGAGGGTTTTAAGGCCCTGGTGGGAAGGGAAATCCAACGATTCATGAGCGTTTTCGCCCAGACCATTTTACCGCCAGTGGTTTCCTCGTTTCTCTACATTTTTATTTTCGGATTTTCTATCGGCCGCAGTTTGCAAAATGTGGGCGGTGTGTCGTATCTGGAGTTTTTGATTCCGGGCCTGGTGATGATGTATTTGATCGAAGGCTCTTACGGCAACACGTCTTCGTCATTATTCATTTCCCGCTGGGCCGGCCATATTCAGGAAATCCTGGTCACTCCGCTTTCGTATCTGGAAATGGTCATGGCTATTTTAATCGGCGGCTTGGTCCGCAGCGTTCTCACGGGGTTGGGCGTTTATCTGGTGTCACTTATTTTTATCCGGTTTCCGATAGAATATCCCTGGATTGCCCTCTATTTTATCGTTTTTGTTTCGCTCGGATTTTCGTCGGTCGGTATTCTTGTAGCGCTTTTTTCCGAAGAATTCGAGCATATTTCCATGTGGACAACTTTTGTGGTGGGACCCTTGATATTCTTCGGAGGCGTTTTCCATTCGCTGGACATGGTGCCGCATCTTTTGAAGGTGATCACGGTGCTGAATCCTATTTTTTACATGGTGAACGGTCTCCGCTACGGGATGATCGGCATCACGGACGCGGATATTTATCTTTGCATGGCTGTGGTATTTGTTTTTTTTGCGGTTCTTTTTTCTTTTATCCGTTTATCTCTTCAAAAAGGGGTATAAACTGCGGGTTTGAAGCCATGAATATCCCCCTGCGTGATTTCAGCGAATTGGAATTGAAGAAGGAAATCGCCGGCCTTGGCGAAAAACCATTTCGCGCCGCGCAGTTGGCCGGCTGGCTTTATAAAAAAGCAGCCCTCACGTTTGAAGAAATCACCAACCTTCCGGCGCCCTTCAAGGAGAAGCTCAAGGCGCGTTTTTGCGTGAATTCCCTCTCTTTGGTTTCCAAAGACATTTCAGCCGAGGACCATTCGGTCAAATATCTTTTGCGGACTCAGGACAGTCATTTGCTGGAAACGGTTTTAATCCTTCAGGGAAAAAGAAGGACCATTTGTTTATCAACCCAAATCGGTTGCAAAATGGGCTGCCGTTTTTGCGCCAGCGGCAAGGAGGGCATGATACGCCATCTTTCAGCCGGAGAGATCCTGGACCAGATTGCCTGGGTCAACCAGGATCAGCAATGTCACTCATCCAACTTGGTTTATATGGGTATGGGCGAACCGCTTGATAATTATGACCACGTGCTCAAATCCATACGCGCGGCCGGTGCGCCCTGGGGCTATGAAATCGGGCAAAGGCGCATCACGGTTTCAACTGTGGGCGTGATTCCCGGCATCCGCAAACTTGCCCGGGAAAATTTGAACCAGCTTAAACTTTCCTTTTCCCTTCATTCACCGGACAACGCGGTCCGGGCAAAACTGATTCCTTCCAACCGCAAATATCAGCTGGACGAAATCATCGATGCTCTGAAGCAAGTTCGCGATCAATTCAAAAGGAAAATCACCCTGGAGTATATTCTGATTGAGGAACTGACCGACAGGGATGAGGATGCCCAAGGACTCGCCAAGATTTGCCTTGGCCTTAAAGCCAAGGTGAATCTTATCCCTTACAACCGGATAGAAGATGAGGCGTTTAAGCGCCCTTCACGGGAAAAAATTCAAGCCTTCCAGCAAGAATTGGAAAAAGCCGGCATACGCGTCACGGTGAGGTACAGCGCGGGGCAGGACATTGACGCGGCCTGCGGCCAGCTGCGCCTCCGTGAGGAAAGAAAAGCCCGGCCTAAGCGTAGCTGATATTTCTTTTTTGAAGTTCCTTTGAAAAATAGCCCCCTGTGAGTCCGTCGATATAAGAAGTCAATTCGTCAATACGAAGCAGAAGATCGAAATATTCCTGCTCAACCGCGGGTTTAGAAAGATAAAGCGCCATAAGCAGCCGCCTTCTTTCGTAATACATGCGCGTGACTTCATTCACCACATCATTCCTGAGTTCCACCATGAGTTTTTCCCTGGAATCTATGGAGGTTTGGCTGGATCCCCAAATCAAATCACCCAATTCCCAGTTCAGGCTGATGTCTTTTCCGCTGGTTGTGGAATCCGGACCGGTGATAAATTGATCAGACTGATTGGTGCTCGCGCGGTCAATGTCAATATTGTTGCGCACGGAAAAGTCCTTGCCCATGGAAAGGTCAGGGATAAGCGCTCTCACGCGTGAGCCGAGATGCCAGCGTTTGATTTTTCCGTTGCCGACATCCGCGTAGCGAATAGCGGCGCGCTGCACTTCATTCGCAGAAGGCTCCCTGGCAAGCAAGGTTTTTAATTCCTCAGCGCGGTAAAGATTGTTGAAGGGATCGGGATTCCGGATTTCAGGATAAGGAGGAAGTCCCCGGTGCCATCGAAAAATATCATTGCCGGCCACGGCGTAAAGGGATTCTGTGTTTCCATCTTGAATCAACGTCAGGGATTTGGCGGATGATTCAGTCATTCCAGCGTAAATTTCGGTCCACCGACCGCTTTGGGGAGCCAGCTGGTAAATTCCGGAGAATGTGGCGACAAACAAAGCGCCATCATGGGGTGAAATTTTGAGGTCCGTTATTTGAGCTTTGCCCAGGCCGTTCCGCGCGACGGATTTCCAAGTTTTTCCAAGGTCATGGCTGGTGAATATCCCTTCGGAAGTTCCTAAAAATAATTCCCGGGAATCAAACGGTGATATTTCAACCGTGAAAATGGAAGGGGAGACGGGAGAATCTGCTTCAATTTCATCAGGAACTATTTCCGGATTGTCCGGATAAGGCTTTTCTTTGCCGGGCCGCTGAAGGTGAAATGTTTTCCGGAATAAGCGGCCGTAATCATCACTCACATAAAAATCACTTTTCGTGGCGACAAAGGTTTTATTGTCATAAAGAGGATGCAGCAGCACCTTTCTGATTTCGTCATGTGCCAAGGTTGTTTGTTTAGACCAGCTTTTTCCGCTGTCCAGACTAAAATAGAGGCCGTGCGCTGTTCCAAGATACAGGATTTCAGGGTCCCGGGGATGGCTGGAAAGGCAGAGGCTGTTGGTGCTTCTGTCTTCCAGCGCGGAAAAAGTTTTTTGCCAGGTTTGAGCCGAATCTTTTGACTCAAACACGCCTTCGCTGGTCAGAATAAACAGCCGGTTCGTCTTTTCCGGGATAATGGCATTGAGACTGCCCTGTTTTCCCAGACTGAAAATTCTGTTCCATGTTTTTTCTACGGCATTCATGCGGTAGGCGTTTTGGTCCGAGAGCAGCAAAAGCTCGTGCCCCGCTTTCTCCGCCCGTGATTTTTTCAAGCGGACGGTCAACGGGCGAATTTATCCGCTCCCATTGCTCTTGGGCCAGCGATGCCCGCGAGAAAAAAAAGTGACGCGGAAATTAGCAAAATGTAAGAAATGTGACTTGAGAATCGCATGCCATAGGCGGAAAGTCCAAGGAAGGCAAAAGCGGCAGACGGGATAAGTATAAAGCGTATTTATTTTTTGTCAATAAAAAAATGATTATTTTTTATTGAAAAGATAAACCCATTCAACCAGGTCGCCGGCTTTAAGACGCGACCGATAGGGGCTGACGGTTTTGCCTTCGCCATTCACCATAACCCGCCACCAATAGTTTTTGAGTGGGTCTACGGAAACGCCGTTGATGCCTTTCACTTCACCCGGAGCGCAGCATATGAGGCCTTGCTCAATCGGGAAAAGCTGCTGGACAGCGTCTTTTGGGGAAGCGTTTTCGTGTATTTCGATTGTCTGCACTTTCACCGGCTGGTGTGCCGGTCCGAAATCAACCCGTACCGTGACCGGTATCATCCGTGACGGAAGAATGGAACTTATCAGCAGATTGCCAGCAACGGTTTGCGGGCCGCTAAGGAGCAGACATAAGAGGATGAGGTTTAACATGGGCGCTATTGTATCGGCCGGGTTAGTGCCGTGCAACTTTAAAATCGCCGCCACGGCTAAAGTGAGTTTTATTGCGGAAGGCGGGAAAGCTTCGTATAATAACGGCCTTAATGCCTATGGACATCAAAGAACGGTGGGAAAAAGCTTTGAAATTGACTGAAATTATCCGCGCGCGAATTCTGCCTCTGTCGGCGTTTGAAAGCACGCATATGCCGTATATTTTTCTTGCCGAGTCAGCCATGAATTGCGGGGACACGGTGGTGCGCACCGGCGAAGTCATGCTTGAAAGGCCTTCGATTATCCTTCCTTTTAATATGCCGCAGTTTGAAGGGTTTGAATTTGAAAAATATTCGGCCCTTGAGCAGGACATGCTGACGAGCTTTCTTCTGGTGCGGGGCATCCGGTTTCCTTCCCTCAAATATCAGAATAAAACCGATACACTGGATATTTTTGAAGGCAGGCTTAAAGAAGCCATTGACCACTACGCCCGCAAACTCCAGCGGGAAGAGAATACTTCCACGGGCATTGTCGCGGGGCCTGAAGACTGCTGGCAGTATTCGGTGCTGGTTTTTATTTGCAGTCAGGTATTGAAATCCGCGGATGGTGATATCAGAACATTGCTGGATAATTATAAACGTAAAGATTCAGATTTGTAGAAAGGAATATCATGAAATCTTTCAAGACGGTTGCCATTATCGCGTTGATAATTTTGGCCGCGGCCGTGGCATTGTCGGCGGCGGGTTTTACAAGCAGGCAAGTTCTAGCGACCAGTATTTTTCTCACCATTATTTGCGGCACCTTGTTTTACTGGAAATTCCGTCTGGCCTTTGCCTTTGCCGGAGTCGCGGTGCTGCTCGGCGGCGGGCTGGTTGACATTCCCCATGTGATTGAATTCGCGGGCCTTGATATTATTTTGTTCTTGGTCGGCATGATGACGATTATCGGCTATTTGGAGGAAAATCATTTTTTTGAATACCTGGTTGCCAAAGTTGTGGATAAAGTCGGTGAGCGGCCTTATCTTTTGATGGGCATTCTGATGGCACTTTCCACGTTTTTTGCGGCTTTGGTCGATGAAGTCACCTCGATTTTATTCATGATGTCAACCATGTTTCATGTGACGAAACGCTACAAAGTCAATCCCATCCCGTTTTTACTCATGATTGTTTTCGCGACCAATATCGGAAGCAGCGCCACGGCCGTTGGCAATCCCATTGGGGTGATGATAGCCATGCGGGCGAAATTGACCTTCATGGATTTCTTAAGATGGGCGACGCCGATTTCGCTTATGACTCTTTTGATCACTATCCCTCTTTGTTTCGTCTTGTTTAATAAAGCCCTGGGAGATTTACGGGAGAAAATGAAAAAGAAGGGCAATGAACTCCATGAGTTGCAGCATGTCCATTACACCAAAAAGGGCATAAGGATTTGCTGGGCCTTGTTTTTAGCGACCATCTTCGGTTTGGTGATGCATCATCATTTAGAAGAAGCCCTTCACCTTGAAAAGAACACGCTTTTAATCGGCACGGCGTTGTTTTTCGGCGCTGTTTCCATTTTTCTCAAGGCCGGTGAGGCGCGCGACTTTTTCACGCGCCGCGTGGATTGGTGGACTTTGACCTTTTTTATGATTTTGTTCGCTTCGGTCGGCACTCTGAAATATGTCGGCGTGACCCAAAAGGTGGCCGAAGGCATGATTGCTTTGGCCGGAGGGGGGCATGTTTTTCTGCTCAATATTTTCACGGCAGCCATCAGTCTTTTGACCGCCTTCATGGATAATGTGCTGGCCGTGGCGACTTTTATTCCCATTCTTTCCGATATTGAAAAAATCGGAGTTTATATTTATCCGTTCTGGTGGGCCATGCTGTTTGGAGGGACCCTTTGCGGCAACGCCACGGTCATAGGCAGCACGGCCAATATTGTCGCCATGGGCATGCTGGAGAAGGAAACCGGGGGACATATCAAATTTATGGAATGGGCAATCCCGGGAACGATTGTGTCGCTTGCGACAATTTTTGCGGCCATGGCCGCTTTATACGCGCAATTTCATTTGATGCCAGGCGCGCCCGTGCATTTTTAAGAAAGCCGATGGCCGGAGCAGTTCATGCTCGCGCTCATGCTTTAGCGGTGTTTTGAAACGTTGATTTTGGGGCAAAGTTTTTCCACAGGGCATCGGCAGCAGAACGGCGAAACGGGCTGGCAGATGTTCTGGCCGAAGGAAACCAGCAAGTCGTTGTAGCCTATCCAGTATTTCTTAGGCAGGACATTATAAAGCGCGAATTCCGTTTCTTTGGGATTCCGGGTTTTAACCAGTCCCCAGCGGTTTGAAATCCTATGCACATGTGTGTCCACGCAAATCCCGTGCTTTTGAAAAGCCATGGTGATAACAAGGTTCGCGGTTTTTCTTCCCACCCCGCTTAAAGTCACCAGGGTTTCAAGCGTTTCAGGTACCTCGCTTCTGTATTTATCAACAAGAGTCTGACATAGCTTCCGGATATTTTTTGCCTTGGTCCTGTAAAAACCCACGGGGAAGATTAATTTTTCTATTGCCCGGCGGGGAAGTTTCATCATTTCCCGCGGGGTTGACGCGGCTTTGAATAAGCGCCTGGCAGCTTCCAGCGTCGTAATGTCTTTGGTGCGGGCGCTTAAAACCGTGGCTACCAGAATTTTGAAAGGATTGTCGGTTTCACGAGTGATTTGCGCTAGGGTGGTGGAGGTCCAATGCCGGGAAGCTTTGCGCAAAGCGGCAAGGATTTTATCGATAGGCAGCTGAGATTGACGCATGGCCGGATATCTTACTCGGCAACAGACTAATTTCAAGCGCGAAGACGGTATTCTTGACAAGACCGTATTCTATGGCATAATAAAATCTCGTTTTTGTAAGGCATTTGCCATGAATCCCTTAAACACCATCATTAGCGATTATAAAGCGGTTTTTGAGCGTGATCCGGCGGCCCGAACGCTTTTCGGACCCGTAGAGGTGATTTTTACCTATGCCGGATTTCAAGCCCTTTTGGTATATAGGCTGACGCATTTTCTGCATAAGCTTAAAATACTTCTTTTACCCAGATTATTGTCTCATCTGGTTCGTATTGTGACGGGTGTGGAAATTCATCCGGGCGCCACCATTGAGGCCGGCTTTTTCATTGACCATGGGATGGGTGTGGTCATCGGAGAAACATCGGAAATCGGTAAAAACGTAACTATATACCAGGGTGTAACTTTGGGTGGAACCGGTAAGGACAAGGGCAAAAGGCATCCCACCATTGGAGACAATGTGGTGATTGGCGCCAATGCCATTGTGCTGGGCAATATCAGGATTGGCAACAATGTCAAAATCGGAGCAGGGTCTGTGGTCGTGTCCAATGTGCCAGACCATTGCACGGTTGTCGGGGTTCCGGCTGAGATCGTTAGAATCGGCGGTCAAAAGGTGCCTACGGAAAGCCTGGACCACGGTGATTTGCCGGATCCTGTTAAGGAACTGAGAGATAGGATTGTTTTCTTGCAGCAGGAAATCGATAGTTTGGACACCCATATGAAGGGTGTGGAGCATGAGTTGATCCAAAAGGGTAAAAAGCCTCGATTGTAGTACCCACCTCCTTACAATGGCTTAAATCCAGTCGATTTCTTTCATTTCAAAATATTTATCTCATTTATTTATAACAAGTTACAGAATGCTTCTTTGACAAATCGAGGTAAGAGTGCTATAGTACTGATAGCAGTGTCCGATAATACCAGGTGAATGGCCTCTTAACCTTATTGACCTTTATACCTTAAAAGTTGGCCTCGACCGGGTTGTGAAGCGGAAGGGGCAGAAAATGGCGGTCCCGCCTAAAGGGACAAAGTGGCAGACAATCGCCACAAGGGGTCGGTAAGGCTAGGGGGTGAGTTCGATGAAATTTGATACGAATTTGATAACAGGGATTTTTCTGGGAGCGCTGGTTGGGGTTATTTACACACCAGGGCTCACACACTATCTGCCGTTCATTATTCTGGGCTCGGTAGTGATGCTTCTGAAACATTTGCAGAGAAATTAATTCGCTGCAAGATAACTGATTCACCCAAAGGGCT
>ASOC01000079.1 GCA_000405945.1 Candidatus Omnitrophus fodinae SCGC AAA011-A17 | reverse complement strand
ATCCTCCGCTGTTAAAAACACCGGAATCCCTTCATGACACCTGTCGAAGCAACTCCAGAGTCTCAATTCCGGTACAAACAGCTTTTTGGGATTTTGACGGCAGGGACTTTCCTGATTTTTCCCATTTTAAGTTTCGGATTTGGGATTACCTTTGACGAATGGATGGACAGCAATTATGGCCTGCTGGTTCTTCGATTCATCCTGAGTCTGGGACGCGACAAAGAATATTTGAACTTTTGGCACGGCTATCTGTACAGCGGTTTCTACTTTTCAAGTCTGGGATTCCTTTACGGCACTCTCTTTGATACCGTCAAAAACTTTGCTTATAACGGCCTGCATCAAGATCTTCATTTGTTCCGTTTTTTTACCTTCAGTCATTTTTTAACCTCACTTATCGGATGCACAGCAGCCCTTTACACGGGGCTTGCGGCAAAGGAATTGGGCAAGTGGCGGACCGCATGTCTGGCGTTTCTTTTTATGATACTCTCGCCGCGTTTTTTGGGTAATGCCATGAATGATCCGAAAGACATTCCTTTCACCGCTTCTTATATTGTTTCGGTTTATTACACCATCCGTTTTCTTAAAGAATTGCCCACCCCCAAATTTTCAACGATTTGCGGACTCTCAGCCGGAATCGCGATTTCCATCGGTGTCCGGCCGGTCGGGCTGATACTCATCCCCTATCTCGTCCTAGCAACGGCTTACGCCTGGTTTTACAGATGGCGTATTGAACATGACAGAATGAAGCTCTCCACGATCGCCGCCTATGTTCTTGTCGTTTGTGTCTATGGCTACATGGGGGGATTGCTCTTCTGGCCTTACGGAATATCAAACCCTTTTGTCAATCCTTTTCTGGCCATGGCCAAAATTCCAAATTTCAGTTTCTGGAACTATCTGGTTTTGTTCGAGGGAAAGCAAATTCTGGCAGCCGACCTTCCCTGGTATTATTTGCCCAAATGGATATTAATTTCAACGCCGCTCTTTATTTTAGCCGGCTTGACCGGGTCCCTTGTCATGCCCCGCCGCATTCTCAAATATTACGGCCTCAAAATTCTTCCTTTCATTGTCTTCACCTTTTTATTCCCCCCAGCCTATATCATCTACAAAAAATCCACGGTTTACGACAGCTGGCGGCACGTTTTTTTTGTGTACCCTTCCTTGGTTGTCCTCGCGGTACTCGCTTGGGATTATTTGCTTGAAATTTCAAAGATGAGACGGCAGGCAGTTTTGGTCACGGGATTGCTTTTGCTGCACCTATGCGAACCCCTGTCCTGGATGATCAGAAATCATCCCAATGAGTACGTTTATTTCAATCCCCTGGACGGCGGATTACGCGGAGCTTTCGGAAGATATGAAACCGATTACTGGTCTAATGCGAATAGACAGGCCGCCGCATGGCTGGCCAAGTATCATAGCGAGAAAAACGGCAATCAACCTGCGGTTGTGCGGTCCGAAGGCCATATGATGTGCACCTATCCCTTTTTGCGAAAGGCTCTGGGGACCGCTTATGTTCCCTTCGAATTCCCCGAAGGATATCCAAAAATCGATCCTTATTTTTTCTTCAGTTCCCCGCCCATGTATATGACAGAAATAGCGCAGAGTCAGCCTTGGGATTATGCGATTGCATTGACACGAAATTGGCCTCCCGACGCGCTTTTAAGAGGTGCCTGGCCGCCTCCCGGGACCTTGCATGAAATCAAAGCAGACGGAGTTTCCCTGGCGGCCGTGGTCAAAAACCCGCATTCACGGCTTCAGTGATTCCCACTTCATGGCATTTTTTTGAAGGGACGGATGGGAAACCAGAAGATGCCAAATCACCGCCTGAAAAGCTTCCGTATGCGGTGTTACAGTTTCCGGATTGACGGTTGGGACGATCAGACAGGCATCGGCCACACAAGCCGTGTATCCTCCGTCTCGCCCCACCACCCCGCAAACCTTGGCGCCGATTTCTTTGGCATATTGAAGCGACCGGACGATATTGGCGCTCACATTTTTTTCAAGATTTCCTCCGCCGACTGAAAACACAAAAAGTAAATCCTTGTCCGTCAGCCGACTGCCTTTAAGCCAATTGACAAAAGCCGTGTCCCACCCGTCATCATTGATTCGGGCCGTCAGCTCCGACACATTATCCGTAGGCGTATAGGCTTCCATACCGCAAATTTTTCTGAAATCATTGACCGCATGAGAAGCATTTCCGGCACTTCCGCCGACCCCCAAAAAAAAAATTCTTCCCCCTTTTGCTCTCACTTCCGACACAAGCTGCGCCATGGCTTCTACCTGTTTAGCGTCAATTTTTTCTATAATTTTTACGGCTTCTTTCAAATATCGCTCGGCATATGACATGATTTTTGCTCCTTTCAGATAACTCCCTGCTTCCGGCACCATTCAAGAGTGCGCGCGTACCCTTCGCGGTAATTGACCGTTGGATGATAGCCGAGATCTTTCTCGGCTTTGGCAATGCTATAGGCAATAGAACGGTGGGCTTCGCCCACAATATGCGGCAGCATCCAGTAGATTCCAAGCGATGACAAAATCCTGTCAAACAGTTCGACAGCGACAGCCATCCAAACGGGAAAATGGAGGATTATTACCTTCCGGCTCATCGCGCCTGCAATGGCATGCACCACATCCAAAAGGGTGGGAACCTCGCGGTCCGTGATCGTATAAACCTGGCCGCTTGCCGTCTTGGTCCTGAAAGCCAAATGGATAGCTTGAATGAGATTGTCAATGTAAATAACGCTTCTCGAATAATCTCCCGTCCCGAAAACGGGAAAATACCCCTTTTGGATTTGTTTAAAAATTCCGATGTGCCGGTTAGGAACAGGCGGTCCATAAAACATGGCGGGGCGAATAATCACTGTTTCTATTTTCCCCGTTTCCTGAAACTGCCGTACCACTTTTTCCCCTTCCAATTTGCTGCGGCCGTAATCATTCTCCGGACAACAAGGGTCTTCCTCCGTCAAGACATGACCTTTGCCGCGGCAAAACCCCTGAGCCGCATTGGAACTGATGTGCACGACTCTCTTCACCCCGTTCTTCAAACACGCTTCAAGGAGATGGCGCGTACCGTCACGATTGATCAGGTAAAAGTCCGAAATTCTCTTCACGTGAATAATACCGGCGGCATGCAGCACCAAATCAACATCCTTCGTGGCCAAGTCCAGCGAAGCGGGGTTCAACAAGTCCCCTTGGACACACTCTACCGGCGCTATTTTCGTCGCCGGCGCAGAGGCAGGCAATTGCGTCAGACATCGGATGCTGTCAAAAGGCGGATAATCTTTCAGCGTTTCGAGAAAACGACCGGTCAGCCACCCGGGGTAGCCCGTTAATAATAGTTTCATGATTACCCCCTCAGACCTCCTGCGGTGACCAGCAGTATAAGCATCAAAAAAAGAGCAGGATATTTGCTCTTGGGAAAAAATAGATTCACCGGTAACGGCCCAGTTCGTCCATGATGCGGATATAAAACAGGCCGAAAGGATCCTGAACAACGCAGCGAAGGATATTGATGGTGGAACCCTCTTTATTGATCCATTTCACGGGTTTGGAGTAAATACGCGTATTCAAGTTATGCGCGATACAAAAAATCTCGACATCATACATTCCGCCTTTCACCCTGGAACGGGAAAATATTTTTTGTGCGCAGTCCCGTGAAAAAAGTTTAAATCCGCACTGGCTGTCTGCCACGGATTTTTTAAAAACAATGATATGGGCGAGAAGCTGCTGCAAAAGCCCGATGATGCGGCGGCCGAGCCCGCTTGAGCCCTCTTCCCCGGAAAAGGCCCGCACCCCCACCACCATGTCACAATCCCTCATCAGAGGAAACATCAAATCCAAGGAATCAATAGGCGTGGGGTGGTCCGCATCCATGATAAGAACAAAATCGCCTCGGGCCGCTAAAGCCCCGTGCTTGACGGTAGCCCCTTTTCCCAGATGCGGACGCGGTTCTATTCTAAGTTCCTTCCAGCCTTGTGCTATTCCTTCGCAAATACCAACAGTGTTATCCGAACTTCCATCATCAACGACCACGACTTCATAAGTCATGGCCTTATAATCAAGCCAGGGTCTGATTTCTTTGAGAGTTAGAGGCAGGCGATGGCTTTCATTGAAAGCCGGAATCACCACGCTTAAATAAATATCACCCATGTGTCACCTCAATAGTTTGCACGCAAGCCAACGTGTCTTCTTCAAAGCCTCCGCCGTATCGGAAGCAAGAACATAGGAAACGCCTTCTGCCGCTTGAAGCCGTTTTCCACTTTTAAGAAGCGCCGGAAATAAATCCCTCGCAAAATCATAAGGCTTGTCTTTTGGAATATAGCCAAAAATTCCGGGAGAAGCAACCAGGATTCCCGCATTCACCCGGTCTTCGGCGCCGACAGCACAATTGCCTTTTTTTTCCTCAAATGCCGTGACTCTTCCATCCCTGTTCACCTTCACAAGTCCCGCGGCAATCCCGCTCCAGGCGGTTTTCCCGGAGTCATAAACTCCCAAGGTGACTAAAGCTTTTGTCCTACGATGGGCAGTAAATATCTTCCGGACATCAAAATCCGTCAAATTGTCTCCATACATCACAAGAAAGGGAGATTTTCCGAAATAACGCTCCGCCTTTTTCACCGCGCCGGCTGTTCCCAGCAGTTCTTCTTCACGCGAAAAAGCTATGGAAAGGCCCCAATCCTCACGCCTTTTTATGAAGTCAACCACCTCATCAGCGCGGTAATGCAGATTGATAATCACCTGACGAATGCCCGAACCTTTCAGGTACCGGAGATTATGCTCCAAAATAGGCCGTCCCAGCACCGGCATCAGCACTTTCGG
Organism: Candidatus Omnitrophus fodinae SCGC AAA011-A17; assembly: GCA_000405945.1. Lineage (GTDB taxonomy): Bacteria > Omnitrophota > Omnitrophia > Omnitrophales > Omnitrophaceae > Omnitrophus > Omnitrophus fodinae. The sequence continues at coordinate 4,354 of ASOC01000079.1, read as the reverse complement.
AAGCCCGCGGTTTAAACCGCCCAGCCGTTCGCTTTTTCCGGCGGCGAGAAGCATGGCCTTCATGATTTTATTTTTGCCCCTTTAGGTAGAAAAAAAACCAGTCTTTTTCAAAATGCACTCGCTGAAAAGGAAGCTGCCCAAACAAAGCTTCCACCTGTTTCCATCGGCTAAGATAATCTCCTATGCAATCTTTCTCTTCCACCAGCTGCTTCCGAAAAGCGCTGGCCCAGGGCACAAGTTCGGCGGCCGGAGACCTCAATAACGCGAAAGCCGCCCTTAACTGAATTGAATCGTAGTGATCGATCAAAGCAAAGGTTCCGCCCGGGGCCAGGCAGCGCCGCGCTTCCCGGATTAAAGATTCAATCTGTAAAAGCCCTCCCAAATGATGCAACGCATGCGCGCAAAGAATCCAGTCAAAAGTCTCAGCGGCAAAAGGCAATTCGACGGCTGAGCCTTTCACGTAATCCCAGTCTTTAGAAAGGGCTGAAGGCGCCTGCCTTGCCGGAGACTGTTCGGCGTAATCCATGCCTACCAGCATTTTAAATCCCTGCCCGGCGAGCAAGTCCAGCATTTCGCCTTCCCCGCAGCAGATGTCCAAAATGCGGCTATCGCGCGGAAGCGAAAGAAGGCCTATTTTTTTTAATTTTTCAAGATGCGTTTGCCGCCTGCGTCGGGTCAGCGCGCCGGAACGATACGCGTGATGCCAGGCGCAACTCTCACGACGGGACGCGTTCATATTCCAGATATATGTACACGTTCGAACACTGCCAGTTCAAAAGGGGAATTGTCTCAATCCACCGGTTGAACGCGATCGCAACGTCAATAAACCTTTTGGGGAGTTTAATAGGAAATACAAAGGGGCGTATTTTAAAATGAGTGACACGAAATCCAGGATGATTAAAAAAAGAACGGTACTGAGAAGGCGTATAGGATTTTTCCCCAGCGCTGCGGTGGCCGGGCGTCAATTCCATTAGCTTTCGCCCCACGCTCAAGCCGTTCGATTCAGTGAGAAAGAGCCTGCCGCATGCCGTCCGCAGCATTTCGGATGCCATCTTCCGCGGGTCAGTCACGTGATGCATCACGTCAAAAGAAAGAACCACGTCAAACGATGCGTCTTTGGCGGGAATATCTTCCGCATTGGCAAGAACAGCTTCAAGCCCTTTTTCTTTCAACCACTCCACGCCCTTGGGAAAACACTCGGAGGTGACATAGCGTGAAATAAAAGGAAATTTTTTTTTGGCAATCAAGGCGGCGATTTCTCCGTTACCCGAACCAAGCTCAAGGAAACTCAAACTTTTGGAATTTTTGAAATATTTTTCAAAGAGCTCGACATACCGGGGCATGACAAAGGCATAGGAAATATCGCCGATTAATTTAGTCCGCCAGCTTTCGTCCCGGTTATGAATCGTGTCCCAGTTCATTCCGGACATGACAAATTATTTTTCTCCAGTTGTTGCATATACTCCAGCCGCGAATCCGTCAAATTCAGAAGCACCTTGCTTCCTTCAAAATCAAACCGGAAATCGAGGCGTTTAAATCCAAATTTTTTCATCAACCGGTCGATTTCCGAATAATTGCTTTCCGTGTACAGCATGAGGAATCCGCCGCCGCCGGCGCCGAGCAATTTGCCTCCTATCGCGCCGTGATTCTTGGCCTCGCTGTAAGCCTGATCAATCATGGGAAATGATATTTTGCTGGACATTTTCTTTTTATGCTGCCAATGCGTGTCCATGAGCTGAGCGAAATGGCTTAATTTCCCGTCTTCCAAAGCCTTAAGGGATTGATAGCCGATATCTTTAATGAAATGCAGGCTTTCCTCCACCTGCTTGCTGTTTTTCTCGCCGCTATTCTGCGCGGCCGTTCCGGCCAAGGCGCGGCTCACCTCTCCCAACACAACTTCTGAACTTCTTTGCACCCCTGAAAAATAAAGTAAAATGTTGTGTTCCAGATCACGTATCGTGGACATTTTGATATTCGCGGCCTGGGGTTTGACCTTACCGTCCTTGCCTATGTCCATGATGAGAATTCCGCCATACGAGGCGATATACGCGTCCTGTTTGCCTATGGGCTTTTTCAGGCGGTTGATTTCAACATCGCAGGCCAATTCGGCCAAAGCCTGCATGGAAATGTGCCGCCGGGTATACGCCCTGAGCGCGTTCAGAAGCCCCACCAGATAGCAGCTCGATGAACCCATGCCCGTTCCAGCCGAAATGTCCGCGAAAGAAATAATTTCCAGCGTGTCCGCGATTCCAAAATGCTTCAGCGCTTCACGCGCCAGCTCATGCTGCAGTTCATTCACCGAAACCACGGTCTCGGATTTTGAATATTTGACGCGGAGCAGATTATCAATGAAAGGCGTGTTGATCGCCACGTACATGTACTTGTCAATGGCGCTGGTCAGCAGGAACCCCCCGTGTTTCTCATAATAGGACGGCAAATCCGTGCCGCCGCCGCCCAGCGTCACCCGGAAAGGAGTGCGTGTGATAATCATAATTTCATCGGCCGGACGCCATCTTTCTCATCTTGTTGGACTCATACATTTTTTCACCCAGAGTCTGCTTGGCCAGTTCCTCCTTGTTTTGCCCGTTATAAAAATCATAGTCCATCACTGCCAGAATTTTAATCACCTGAGGCAAGTCAAGATTCATGATCGCGGAATTACTGGCCAAAGTCTCATTCACCTTACCCACGTAGAAATCGGATGATCCCAAAATAGCGATATTGTCTCTCATTCTGTAGAGCAGAATCACGGCATCAATGGCCCTTTTCTTATTCTCAGCACTAAGCTGGCCCCAAAGCGCGCAGTTTATGGAAAGCATATTCATTATTTGTTCGAATGATTGGCCGTCCGGTTGACTGACCGGCTGAGGAGCTGGGGCCGCGTCCTTATCAAAAAAAGCCGCTTGCGCCGTGGACACGGAAATCCCGAGTATTAAAATAAGTACTGCCATCGTTTTTTTCATTTTATTCTCCTGGTTATTTTTTCGACTCACATGTACTCTTTCAATAGCGAAAGTGCCTTAATCACCTGCTGGTCAGGACCGCCCGAAGACCCGTTCTCCACCACTTCGTCCGGCGTCAAACCCACACCGTTAATCTGCCTTCCCAAGGGACTTAAATAATGCGCCGTGGTCAATTTCATGGCCGTGTATTCATCCAGCGGGACCACGGACTGCACCGAAGCCTTCCCGTACGTCTTGGTGCCCACAATCGTCGCTCTTTTATGGTCCTGCATGCAGGCGGAAAAAATTTCCGACGCGCTGGCTGAAACCTTATTGACCAAGACCACGAGACGGTAATCCGGCACCCTTTTCTTGCCCGTTGAAAAATATTCCTTTTTCTGCTCCGGAATTTTGCTGTCCACAGAAACAACCTTCTTCCTCTTCGGCAAAAATCTTTCGGCCAATTCCACGGCTTGAGGCATTAAGCCGCCGTCATTGTTCCGGAGATCGATGATAAGCGCCTTCATCCCCTTTTCGCCCAATTCCTTAAGTGCCTTGTCAACCTGTTTGATGGTTGTGCCTTGAAAACTGTCGATACGGAAATACCCGAGCTCTTTTCCCACCATGCGCACATCGTTGACGCTCTGGATTTCAATGATCTGCCGCCGCACCACAATGTCCATCGTTTGTTTCACAGAATCCCGCCAGATATTCAGGGCCACGTCCGTGTCCGCGTCTCCCCGGAGCAACGATGCCACTTCTGGAATAGGTTTTTTCAGCATGGACACACCGTCAATTTTCATGATTTTATCCTGAATCTGGAGCCCCGCCTTTTCGGCGGCACTGCCGGGCTGGATAAGCCGGATGGCGGGATAATCGTCCAGCATCTTGAGAACCGCGCCTATCCCCGCATACTCCCCCTTGATATGCATCTCGACCAGTTTGTACTTTTCGGGGTCGAAAAACTCGCAGTAACGGTCAAGAGAGCCTAGCATCCCCTGCACCGCGTGATAGAGCATTTGCCGCGGATTCACCTCCAAAACATATCCCTGCTGAATCACGCTCAAAGCCTTGGAGAATAGCTTCAATTCTTCAATTATATCATCCGCGCCCTTCACGGCCTTGCTGATTTCGGCCGAAGCCCCGTAAAGAAGACCGGCGCCAACCCCTAGAGCAAGAACCGTCCCTGCCATAACATTTTTTATTTTCATTTTTGAATTTCACCTTTCGCGGAAAGTTTCAGGAACTCTTCCGACCAGCCTAAGATACCGGCATTCCTCTTCGTGACGCAGCGCACGGTCAAAGACTCCGCCGAATTTGCGATACGGGCGCGGCTTTCAATCGAAAATTTCTCCGAAAACACGTCCAATTTCCACGATTCAATCAGATTCTGAAGTTCATTTTTTTCAGCC
>ASOC01000078.1 GCA_000405945.1 Candidatus Omnitrophus fodinae SCGC AAA011-A17 | reverse complement strand
GTTCCCGCCCTCTGGCTGTAAATACTACAATCCAGTCTCTCAAACCAAACCTCTTCGACAATTCGCAGCGTCTCTTCAAAATCCTCATCCGTTTCAGACGGGAATCCCACAATGATACCGGACTTCAGACTGATTCCGGGATCCCTGGCCCGTACGGTCTGGGCAATGGTCAAAAATTCAGCTTTCGTATAATTCCTCCTCATGAGAGAAAGAATGCGATCGCTGCCCGATTGCAGCCAGAGCTCAACGCATCTGATTCTGCCGGGTTCGATGGCCTCCGCAAATTCATCCAATCTGTGAATACAGTGGCTTGGATTGAAATTCCGCAGCGAGACGCTATATCGTCCGGAACGGGATAAAAGGCTTTTTAGTAATTCAACGTAATTCGTTCCTTGATCCATCCCGTAGGAAGTGAAATCGTCCGAAACGATAAGAAAGTGATCAAACCCTTTTTTCAAAGCGGCATCCATTTCCCGGACGATGTCGGTAAGGCTGCGGCTCTTCACAAATCCAATGGCAAATTCCGTGGCGCAGAAGGCGCAAGCATTCGCGCACCCTTTGGCGGTCCTGAGAAAATAAGAGCGGGGCGAATATTCATAAATTGCATTTAGTGGTCCTGAGATGATCCGGCGCGCAGGAGGACAGAGCCATTTCAGGCAGCTGGAAAGACCGTTCAGATGCTGCCACGTCTTCTTCCATTTCGCCACATCCTTATGGAACAGTTCGGCCTTGAAATTATCCCGACAGGCGTCCCGTTCAAATGGTTGGGAAAGATTGAAGCTTGCTTCGATAAACGGAAACTCCTCGGGACCGCTAATGACAATGCAATCATACTTTTGACGCAAAGCCTTCCCGTATACTTTTGCGCTGCACCCGGAAGCAATGACTTTCGCCTCCGGCTTCTTTCTTTTTTCCGCTTCCTCAATTATTTTGGCGGTCAAATGGTCCCCTGTTGAATCGACCACGCAACTATTTACGACGATTACGGAGGCTTCTTCCATTCTCCTTGCTATGCCATACCCGTTCGCAAGAAAAAGCCTCAGAAAATCATCGCTTTCTAAAGTCGCTGTGTGGCACCCCGTCACCACCTGTGCTATGAAAATTTTTTTCTCATCCCCGCTCACGTGCCCGCCTCCCCAGTCGTCACAAAATTACCGCTCATTTCCGACACAATCACCCTGAATTTCCCTTTTTGAGCCGCTTTCATCTCCTCATTTGACAGGTATTGAAAAACAACAGCGGCACCCGGACCGATGAAGCTTTCGATGGTTTTCCGGAGGCGTTCCTCATGCGCAGCGCCGTAAGACGGCGCCCGAACGATACGAACTGTCAAACGATCCGGTGCGTGCTGGATAATTTGTCCCTGAAGGACTCCGGGCGCATCGTCAAAGGCTGTGAACAGGGCCGTTACAATTTCTCCTTCCGGCGTGATTACCGCATCCTCCTCGCGGCCGAAAATTTTACGTACAAGCCTGGAGGTCCGGCCACAGGGGCATGTCATTTCCGGCGAACAAAGCTCTATCCGGTCCCCAATCCGATAACGCAGAAACGGCATGCTTCTGTTATAAAAAGAAGTTCCAATGACGATTCCCGATGTGTCTTTTCCAGCTTCGATTTCGAGAATTCCGTAATCTTCGTGAATATGCATATGGCCTTCCGGACAATCGGAAGCGGCGACAAGCCTTTCCATGTGCCCGTACGAATTAAAGACCTTGCAGCGGAATGTCTCTTGAATGAATTTGCGCTGGCCCTCAGAAAGAATTTCCCCTGTGGAAAAAACCGCCCCGAAACAGAGGTCATCCACCCCCGCTTTCCGCAGCAAAGCTGAAAAATAATAAAGCGCCGAAGCCAGGCCTTTAAGAAATTTGGGCCGGTATTTCCGCAAAACGGTCACGTATTTTTCAGCCGTCCCGGCCGAGAAGCGCAATCCGTTCAGAAGCAACCTGCTGTTGAGGGGCTGGAAATGCGAAAAGGCATTCTCCCCGTTTCCGCGTTTCAGGAAATAATGGGTCGAGATCTCGGCGAAACGATCGCCAAGACGGTATCCGGCCCAATTCCAGTAGCGCCAGTAGTAAACAAATTCGAGGGCATTGGCGCGCCTGTCCATCAGAACGGTGACAGGTTCTCCGCTGGTACCAGTCGTGCTAAGACGGCGCGGATGATAGCGATGCGCGTCTTCAGCCTCAAGGCTCGCCAATTCGCTCCGCAGTATCTGCTTGTCAAGAATTGGAATTCTCCGGAGGTCTTCGAGATGCCGGATTTCTCCGGGCTTAATCTTGAGGGAGTCAAAAAGACGGCGGTAATAAGGGACTTTTGCGTACGCATGCGCGACAATCTCGCGGAGCCCGTTTTCCTGATAAGCGCGACATTCTTCCCGGCTAAACCACTGGCTTTTGTCGAAAAAGTTTTTCAGCCTTAAAATTTCGGCGGGCTGGAAAAAATCGCGCCATTGAAAATCAACAGACATGGATCACGCTACTCCCTCACGCGATAGTTGAAAAAACCCTTTTGAATCTCTTCCCACTTTTTCCGGTCTCCGTTTTGTCTGGACAAGAAATCCACAAAATCCATGGCCATGCTCATGCAGTGGTCAATGTTGCAGTGAAGAAAAAGCGCGGAACGGCCCGCTAGATAAAGATTCTCAATCTGCCGGAGGCGCGCCATCACCCGTTCGTATCGCTCGCGCCAGCCTTTTTCATATAATGGATAAACGTTCGGGAGTTTCACGGAGAAAGATTCCGCGACGGACGCGGCCCGGCCGTTCCCCAGCCCCGCCCTCCGCATCTCCTCCAGGCATCTTCGCGCGAGATCCTCATCCGAAGCGTTCCATATTTCATCCCCTTCCGAACAGGGGATTTCGACTGTGAGGACCGTCTGGCCTAAGGCCTGATTCAGCGCGGGGCTGTATCGGCTCACATCCGAAACGCGTCCGATCATAATTTTCGGCTCCGGGAAATAATAAGTCTCGCTGTCGCCCCTTAACCAATCATCCGTCAGGAGATAAAGAATCCGGAGTGCGCGCCATTTCAAATCAAACAACGGAGGCTCCTTTTCGCCGGCGAGACGAACCAGATGATGCAAAGAATCCAGCGGAATAGTGGACAGGACAAGATCGGTCTCCACCTCCTCAAAAGCACCGCTTGCCGAACGGAACCCAATGGACCTGACGCGGGCGTCATGATCGAAGCGCATGTCTCCGATCTGAGCGCCGCAGCGGAGCTCGCCCCCGTTCGCAAGAAACCGCTCCTTCATTTCCTCCGCGATTTGCCCAATCCCCCGGGCCGGATAATAAAAATTGTCGGGACCAAATTTTGAAAAGACCTTTTTAAAATCGTTCAGCAGGGACTGCCCTTCAAATTTTCGGACGCGGTGGACGGCAGGATCGCTCGCGATCCCCGAGGGCGGCATGCCCCACAATTTCACCGCATAGGGTTTATAAAAATAATCGTACAGGGTTTTCCCAACCTTGGAAACGGTGTATGTTTCGAAGTCATGATCCGGCGCGTGACCGTTGTGGCCGTTCGTGCGAGCCGTGAGAAAATCCTTCAGAAACCGGCATGACGTCGCCAAGCCGAAGCCAAAGAGAATGTCGAGGGAAGACGGCGGGTAGCGCAGGAATTTTCCCCTGATATAAAGAAGCCCTTTACGCTCGCGCCGAAGAAGCGAATCGCCGCACAAATCCTGAATCAGCTTGAAAATCCTGCTATCAAACGCCGGGTGGAAACGGTGAGAGCCTGAATCTACGGACAGGCGGTGGGAACCGAGGTCAAAGGAGGCGCTTCCCCTCCGGAAGGTTGTCGCTAATCCGCCAACGCTTTTCTGATTCTCGATTACAATGACCTTGTTCCCATAATCTTTGGAAAGCTGCCAGGCAGCTGTCAGGCCCGTAACGCCCGCGCCGAGAATCACAATTTTACCCATGGGACAGTGCCCCGCCTTCAGCATTTTGCTGGACGCCCGCATTCTTCAATCGAAACACGCGTATATCTTTGTTGATAAACGGGGGCAGTTTCTTCTTGTCCAGGCAAAGCAAGAGTTTGTAGCTTTTACTTTTTTCGAGTTCTTCGATGATGATGGGTTTCAGCTCGTTGCCGCTGTCAACAACAATAAGACTCGACACTCCCGCTGATAGTAATTCCTGCGTAATCCCATTGATTTCTTCCGATCTCGGCCTGCCACAATATTTTTTACCTTTAAGATAGTACGAAACCGGCCCCCCTATCAACCCGCCCCATGTTAAGTCTATGTCGGCAAAATTGTCCGTGTAAGGTTCTATTGCTTGAGCTATCTTCCGAAAGGCATTCTCTTGCGGTTTAAATATTTTTGGAAATGATTGGATCGAATATTTTAACGGTTTTGCCGCGAAAGAAAAAAACAAAATAGTCGCCCAGAAAACAACAGCCGGATATATCCCTTTGCGCTGGACAAACGCATTGTCATCTCTCATAAAAACAATGTGAAATGCAATGACGCACGGCCATAACAAGATAGGCCAAAAATATCTTTCATACTCCGCAAAAGTGATCAAATAACCGCCGGAAAACACCGCGATCGTCATCAACGCCCAGGAATACAAAAAGGCTTTTCCCCTATTTTGACGAAAATGCCACAATAAAACCGGCAAAAAAAACACCGCAAAGATAGCAAAAACGCCCCCGTTATTTCGAAGATGGCCCATACATGCCGTAAGATTTCCGAACATTATATTGATTTGATGCGTCATGCATTGCCGGCTTTCAAATGGATTCCATGGGTACATGAGCATGTTTGTAAGATCTTCGTTGATGCTTTGTTGCAATCCTTCCGGTGTATGCACCCCGGGCAAGCGCATTTTTCCATCAGAATGGAGGGGTCCTTGTAATTGATAAACATATTGTCCCGAAGTATTGAACAATAGCCGGTGATACTTCGCCGACAAAGGAACGGCCCAAACCAGCGCAATAATAAAAAAAGTGCCCATCCCAGCCGATAGAGACATAAATACTTTTTTCCATCCAGGCCTTGCTCCCTGAGCGAAAAAGACATGCAATATGAGCGTGGTCGGAAAATGAACTATGAAAAAAGGAAAAGCGTAGTGCTTAGCCAAATAGGCAATTCCACCTATGGCCCCGCATAATGCGCCGCGTTTATAAGACCCGACCACGCGCTCGCTGGTAACAGCAAAAAAATAAAAAGTCAGCAGTGTCGCCACCAGAATGTCCGGCGTCACAAGCTGTGACGTCCAAACAGCGATTTGCATACACACCGCGGCCATCATTACGTATTTCATCCGTCGATCCGGCAATTCAAATCTCTTCGAAAAAAACCACATTGAGACAACAAAGAGGGCGCCCCACAAACCCATCACTATCTTTCCGGAAACAAGCGGATCCAGCCCCAATTCAAAAAAAGGTGCCAGACAAAATATCAACAACGGTGCCCAATGCCCCTGAACACAATAGGAAAAACGCCCCTGGGCGAGATGCTCGGCCAATCGGTAATAATAGGTGCTGTCGTAATGAAGACTATATTTGTCCGCCAGTCCCAGCCCGGCAACGACCGTGGCGTATAAAGCCAAAATGTTCACGAATCCCCAGCGTATATTTTTCGCGGTTTTTAGGGGCAAGGCCTGCGCACCCATCAAAGTAATCCCGCCTTTTCCATTTGCGTTATATGCGTTACGATATCAGCCGCTACGCTTTCCTGTTTTGCAGAATACGCCGTTGCTATCGTTAAAATAATACTCCTAATCGTTCTTTCCCCGTTTGACAAACGCCAAATCCTTACGCTGCTTCTGTTTAGTATATAAAAAAATACGCGCGGCATCCGTCCGCCGAATTTCATTTTAACTTCATGGCCGCGCTACAGAATTCGCTTAATCAGTTTATCCGGCAATGCTTCTACCCCTCCGGGTGGTGTTTTGACTAAAAAACCACTGGTTTGTTGTGCTAATTTTTGAAGCACATTTTGCCGCCAGTTGTATTGTAAGTATTGCTTGCCATAACTATCCGCCGACAGAAGCGTATAACGTTCCGAAAATTTCATGGGTTTAACGCTTGTTCTTTTTAGTTTCCTATCCGTAACAATGCGCACTATTGTAGCGATTCCACACTGCTTTCCTAGCAAATGCGGCGAAGAAAGCGCTACGTCAAAAAATGATTTTTCAATCCTGGGATTCCAAAAAATTCTTCTTTCATAGCCCTTCCTCACCCATTCGCATCCTCTGGTGAGAACAATCGGAACAATAAGACTTTCTCCGTACGCTACTTCGTTCTTTAAAAAAAGGATCGGCGCTTCAATAGAGTGGTACCTGTAGCGATAATGCAGAATAAGTAAAAGCGCTGCCTGCTTAAGAGCGGCGGTATCGGATGCAAAAAGAAGGACGCCCTTCCCCTCGCAGGAAACAAGAGCGGCGCGAACAAGGGTTTGGTTGTGGCGGTTAATCGCCGCCGAGAAAGGCTCGAGAAACCCTCGCTGAAACATTTCCTCATCTGAATTAGCCAAAGCCGCATCGCGAGATAAATCCCATTTTGCTTTTTGATTAAACCGATTATTTGCACCGTTTCGCATTTTACATTTCTTGTAATAGGTCAACCGCCACCCAAAAGCGCTAAGAGCTTTTGGCGTGACTTTATCAATCTCCAGCTTTCTGCCGCCAACAATAACCGAAAATTTTTCTCCCTCTCGGTTCTTTTGCCTCCCGCTGAAAATACGGTTAAACCTTCCGGCGCCTTTCAAAAGCGTTTTTTGTGTCATGCTTTTAGAATGAATTCTATAAATAAAGCACGGACGATTTAGAAAAAAAACTTTTGTGAGCTTGAAAAGCCGCAAAATCAGCCGACTGTCCTCGGTTATTTGAAGCGCCGGATCGTAGCCGCCTGCCCGAATGATGTGTTTTTTTGAAATTGTTGCTGCGCAGTGGTGAAAAAATCGCGGGGGGTGGGCTACGGCTCCCGACCTACTGCAATGATCTACGCGCATAGCATCTGCCAGTTTTTTTAATTTTTCATCCGCTTCCAGGAAACTGCCAAAAACCACTCCGAAATCAGGCTTTTTTTCGAGAAAAGCCACATGCCTTCGCAATCGCCCGCGCAACATGATGTCATCTGCATCATGCGGCGCTATGTATTTTCCCCGCGCAAGACGCATAATGCGGTTCCGTGTCCGCGCAATGCCCAGCCGCCTCCTGTTTCTGAATAAGCGCACCCGCCGATCCTTTTTAAATTCACTCGCTATTTTATAAGTATTGTCCGTGGAGCAATCATCCACAACAATGACCTCCATGTCTTCGCAGTCCTGCCGCAAAACGCTCCTTAGAGAATCGCGAATATACTTTTCCGCATTGTAGGCGGGCATCATCACCGTTACTTTTGGCATTGTTGACGTTCGGCCAAATTTAACATTTTAACGGTCAATAAAAATATTAATCCAAGGGCCACAAAAGCAACTCCAAATTGCCCGGAAATGTACGCTGTGATCCCGGAAGGCTTGGTAAGAGGCATAAAAAAAGATTTGATAAATAGATTGTGGCTAGCATGAAACAAAACGCATGGCCAAACGCTGTTTGATTTCAATCGCAACCAAGTCAAGAAAACACCCATCCCGGCTAATGTTAACGTAAATGATAAGACGCAATAAAGCAAAGGAACGTTGGGCTCGCCCACGAATTTTCCGATAAACATCATCGGATAATGCCAGATAGCCCATATCAGTCCGTTGGCGATGCCGCCACCTATGAGCCCGGTTAGCCTGACAAGACGCGGTGCTAAAAAACCGCGCCATCCTATTTCTTCGCCAAGCGAACATGAAAAATAATAAAGCGCGTTTGAAGCAAAAAAAGTCCATATCGCATTCGATTTGACAAGCCATCTTAAAAACCCTTTATTAATAACGCTTGCCCCTCCTAAAATTAACGCGCCATAGATAATAGAACCGTACACAACCGGCAAAGACAACCCAATAAGCAGATACTTCGCCTTTCCGGGGCGCCACCCAAAATCCCGGACATTTTTATAAAAAAACCTGCTTGTAAGCAGGGCCGCTATGGCGGGAGGCCAGAAAAGGTATACTGAAAATTTGAAATCTATATAGAATGGCGCACTAAGCGCAGCTGTCAGCAAAAGAAATACGAGTATCTCTTTTTTAATCTTCATCTGTTCCTATCCGCGGACTTGATTATTAGTGTTCCGAAAAAACCGCACACCCAAAGACTAAGGTAGCGAGAAATACTAAACAGCGGCTTTCGGCTCACCGATGGCTGAAAGTTATGAGTTTTTCTTTTCCGAGCTTCTCCAAATAACCCGCTACTTCCCTTTCGGCTTTTTTGCGGTCCATTCGGAAATGCTTTACCATGTCGGCCGCAATTTGATGAACGGTTTTTCCTTTCTTGATTGCAGCCCAAATATTCGCACCCGTTTCATTCATAGTGTAATACAATCCCGTTTTTAAATTAACAACGAAAGTTGCGCCTTCTGTGGTTTTCCTAAAAAGCGTATGTCTTCCAACCTTCACTTTGCCTGTTTTTAATATCAAGTTGGACATAATCTCTCCTCGTTTATCTTGACTCCTGATTCATATTAAGCAAAATTTGTTCAGCGCATTTGGAAAAGTTCTCTTTTCCGTATGCGATCTCGTAAGCTTTGGCCTGTTTCAGCAACAAGGATATCACTGCTTTTCTCTGGTTTCCGTCGCCCAGAGACTTCTCCGCCATCAGTCTCCGCTTAAAATCATTCCGTGTAAGCCGTTTTATCGACAGGTTTTTTTTTGAAGAACGGCGCGGGAAAATAACTGTTTTGATGAAACACATCTTTCGGTTCCGCTCCTTTGGCTCCAAGTAATATTTTTTTACGCTTTTGTCCCAATAGACGCTTCCCAGTTCCTGGGCCTGTTTTCGCAAATGCTTTCCGAAGGGAATGCGCGTTGGGATTCCGTATCCGGCCAGTTGCTTTCCGTCCATTTGAAAAAGAAGGTAGTCGTTTGATAAATATTTATACCCCTTTGCCAAAAAAGGAATTATCCAGTTACCATTCGCTCCTTTTTTATTCAAAATAAGGATTCCTTCTCCGTTTTTAGAAACCAGGCCTCCTCGCCCCGCCGCGCCACGATACCTTGAAATGATAAATAGAAGCGGCTTCATGAAATGCATTTCAAATGCCCTTTTTGCTGATAACCTTTTATTCGCGTTCGGCAAATGATAAATCGTTGCCCTGCGTTTCCAGATCTCGAGCAAACTGAAGCAACCCTTTTTTCTTAGCTCCACTATTTCCGGGTATATGATTTCCAAATCCAATCCGTTTTCATGGCTTGTGGTCTTTTTAATTCGAATTGTTATTTTACGCTTGCTCCCGGAGACGATAT
>ASOC01000077.1 GCA_000405945.1 Candidatus Omnitrophus fodinae SCGC AAA011-A17 | reverse complement strand
GAAAATCAAGAGGGAGGGTTTTTATGCATCAGCGGATGACAAGACTTGTCGCATGGCTGCTTCTCGTGTTATTTATTTCCGGATGCGGAGAAACCATTCACGGAGTTGGAAAAGACGTTTCCCGTGTCGGGCGCGGCGTAAAAACGATATTTGTCAGCGGCAATTAAAGTCAGGATTTCGGGGTCAATGCAACCGTGTTGACCACGGGAAGATTTTCCTTTTCGGAGGAGATTTCTCCGATATTGGCAACTTCCCGGGCAACGGCCTGTTTGATATGGATGGCATCCGCAGAGGACGGGGCCACCTTCAAGACATCGTTTTTGACTTCCAGTCTGGGTTTGGATACAAATTTGATGTGTTTAGTTTTCTCCAGGAATTTCCTTCTTTTTTCGTTCGGCGGGTGCGATTTTAAGTAATCCACATAATGCCCGACATCTTCAATCGCCACTTTTGATAGCCTGTCCGCAAGCTGGTAAAGCCCCTTGGGGTCGTAACCGGCTTTTAGCAGGTACTGGATGCCGTCCGTATCAGCCTCTTTTTCCAGGTTCCCGGAAAACTTCTTTTTGATGCGCGGTGCGGCATAGCCGATGGCTTTGAGGCCCATGTTTGCCGCCGAGCCGTAAGGGCCGGCAAAACCGGTGGCCTGGTCCGCGCCCTCCCGCACTAGACCAAAGCCTCTTCTTATTTTGTTGTACCCTTCAGGCGCGTAGCGGCAACGGGCAATGTGTCCGATTTCATGAGCCAATCCCCCTGCCAATTCCGATTCGCTTTGAATAAAATTAAAAAGTCCGCGGGTGATGTAAATGCGTCCTCCGGGCAGGCCGAAAAGATCCACAGCATCTGAATCCACGATAAAAAACCGGTAGGGAAGATTGGGGCGGATTGACACGCGCACAAGCTTCATTCCGATGTGGGTCACGTAAGCGTGTAATTCCGGACTGGTATAAAGCCTGTATCGGGGCGGCTGGTAAGGATTATTGCTTTCAAAAAGGGCCTTGTGATTTTCGTCTCCGGCGCGGATTTCCTCGATGTCTTGAACGGATAGCGGAAGCGCTTTGCTGATAATTTCATTGCTAGTCCAACGATGCCACCGCGCACAGCCCGCGGAGGAAAGGGCACAAATGATGATTAAGGTGACGCATGCACCCCGACACATTGCCGACTCCCTTTCGGCTTTCTAGGAGAGGATATTTCAACGTCCTAAATTGCCCGTGTTTCTACTTAAAGTGTGCATCAAATCGGAGGCATTTACAAATGGCCGGAGCTAAAATCAGCGGTATTTTATTCTTTCGAGGAAAGGATTGAGAGTCGCTAGTAAGATGTTATTTATTATGCGTAACCTATTTTAAACAAATAAGTTAAAGAGAATCAAAAGGCTTCTTTTGGGACATTGAGAAGGGTTTTGTATTTCTCAATAAGGGCATTCAGGTTGACCAAATCCCGGACTCTTGACTGATTACTTTCGAAGTTTTGGTCTTCGCGGATTGCTTCCGCGGCAAGCTTCCGGAAATTGGCCATGCAATCGAGAAATTGCAGGCCGCTTCGCTGGTCTTTGGAGCTGATGTCAAAGATGTTTTGGGTGACAAAACTCATTTTTTGTCCTTCGTCCGGATAGGCTTTAAGAAATTCGACTTCCAAATGGAAGGTCTCGAGAAGGAATTGATAAGCGCCGATAAGGAGTTGCTTGGTTCCGGCTTGCGAATCGGTGTAAGTTTTCACCTGATTAAGAAATTTTATTTTAGATTCAATAATGTCCATTTGAGCGAATATCCCTTTTGGAACCAGCAGGGTTTCTTCCTGTGATCCCGAAGCCAGGATATCGCGCAATTGATTTTGCCGTTCTTCGTAAAGACGATCGAATTGCACGAGTTCGTTGTAATTGAAGACTTCAAAAAACAATTCTGGTTGAGGCTGGGGCGGTTCCTCTTTTTTTTCAACCGGTTTGGGTGCCGGAGGGGTTTGGGCTTTTATCAACTTTTCCCGGTAGGAAACATAATCACGGTAAGTGTAATAGGAATTGGCAATAAAAACACCCGTGAGGAAGCAAAACAGGCAAAGAAGAAAAAGTGTGATTCTCCGTATCATCATGGCAGCCAAAATCAATTGTAGCACGTAAATTTCATTTTGGTAAGGAGTTAGCATCGTGGTATCATTCTACCCTCATGGATTACGCGGCTCTTCCGGCTGTCAATGCTTTGCTGAATGCGGCCAGCGCTTTTCTTTTAACGCTGGGCTATGTGTTTATTCGTCTGCATCTTGTCACCGCGCACAGGCTAGCGATGTCGGGAGCTTTTGCGACTTCGGTGCTATTTCTGGTTTCTTATATTACTTATCATTACGCTCGCGGTTCCACGCACTTTCACGGGGAGGGATGGATAAAGGGAGTTTATTTTTCCATTTTAATCTCGCATACCATTTTGGCAGTCGTGATTGTCCCCTTGGTTTTAAACACGTTATGGCAGGCTGTGCGCGGTCGCTTTGACCGGCACAAGCGTTTGGCTAGAGTCACGCTTCCGTTATGGCTTTATGTTTCCGTGAGCGGCGTGACGGTTTATTGGATGCTTTATCGTCTTCATGGATAAAAGGGAGGTTGGTACTGCGGTGGATAATCAAGTTTATCAGTCCTTTGGCGCGTCGCGCTGTGCGAAGCAGTGGCAAAAAATCGGGATTCAGAAAAGAGCGGGCGTGGCAACGCCTCTTTTTTCGATTTATTCGGAGAAAAGCATCGGTATCGGAGAATTGCCTGATTTAAAACTTCTCGCGGATTGGTGTTACTCCGCCGGCATGACCATTATCCAGCTTCTTCCCATGAATGACGTGGGATTTGATTTCAGGCCCTATGACGCGCAAAGCTCCTTTGCCCTGGAACCCATGTACCTTTCGATCAGCGATATTCTTTCCAAGGAAGAAACGGAATTTTTTAAAAACAATATTAAAATCCTGAAGAAGCACTTTCCGGCCGGACCTCCGCGCGTTAATTATCAAATCAAGGCCGCGAAGCTGGAGCTTTTGTGGAAAATATTCAAAAGACAGAAAACGGAGGGAAATCGGGAATTTGAAAGCTTCCGGGAAATCAGCCGGTTTTGGCTTAGGGACTATGCCTTGTTTAAAGTGCTTAAAGAGCTGAACGGCCAAAAGAACTGGGAATCCTGGGAACCTGCCTTGAAGAACAAAGACCCGGAGGCCATTCAGAAATTTACGCGCGAACACTCGGCGCAGATTGCTTTTCAGGAATGGATGCAATGGCAGCTTTATAAGCAATTCAAAAAAGTGAAAGCGCACGCGGAGAGAAAAGGCGTTTTGATACTGGGCGACTTGCCTCTTTTAGTTTCCCGCGACAGCGCGGATGTTTGGGCGCATCAGGATTATTTCAAGTTGAATATGGCGGCCGGCGCGCCGCCCGATCTTTACATAGCCAAAGGACAGCGCTGGGGCATGCCCCCTTATGACTGGGACCGCATTGCCGGCCATCAATATGACTATTTAATCGAGAAATTGCGTTACGCTGAAAATTTTTACGATATGTTCCGGATTGATCATGTGGTCGGAATTTTCCGCATATGGACCATTCCTCTTACTGAGCCTTTTGAAAACGGCGGGTTGAACGGATGCTTTGACCCGCGGGACGAGTCGCTTTGGGAAGACCACGGCAGGCGGCTGATTGATGTGATGGCGCAAAACACTCGGATGCTTCCTTGCGCGGAGGATTTGGGAGTGGTTCCCCCGTGTTCTTATAAAGTGCTGGAAGAGTTCGGGATCCCGGGCATGGACGTGACCCGTTGGTACAAAGACTGGGGACGCACCAATTCATTCAAAAAGCCCGAGGAATACAGAAAAAATTCCATCGTGGTTCTTTCGACCCATGATATGACTCCGCTGGCCGGCTGGTGGCAATTTGAGACCGGCACCGTGGACGAGGATTTTTTCCGACGCAAAGGAGAGGCTTGCGGCGTCTCGTTTGAAGCGGTGAAGGGCGCGCTTTTTGACCCGGCTAAGTCGCGTCACGGAAGACTGCGATGGAAAAGCGAAATTGATAATACCGACGCTCTTCTCCGGGTTTTGGGAAAGAGCCGGGAAGAAGCCTGGCATCTGGCGGATCTTTTCGAGAGTTCTCACGGAGAGCGCGAGAAATTCGGCCATTTTCTGGAGGAAAACGGTGTCGCGGAGGAAAATTTTTCTTCCATGTTCATGCGAAAAATCCTGGAGAAGGTAAGCAAGTCCGCCTCGATTTTCAGCGTGCAGCTTTTGCAGGACTGGCTGGCCGCTGATCCCGCCTTTCAATACGACCCGTGGAATTTCCGCATCAATTTTCCGGGCACGATGAGCGATAAAAACTGGACCCTGGTCATGCCTTTTTCGCTTGAGAAAATCAAAAAAGGGCCGATTAATAAGGCCATCAAAACCATGCATATCCGTACCGGCCGCTTTCAGGACATGAAACACAATAAGGAGACATTGCCGTGAACGAGACCCCCGCGCTTATTCTTTTTACCCTGTTTATTTTCGCCATGCTGATTCTGGATTTGAAGGTGTTTCACCGCAAGGCCCACGTCGTCAAAGTGAAAGAAGCCCTTTGGCTTACGGCTTTCTGGATTGTTTTATCGCTGGTTTTCGCGGCCGGGGTTTACTGGAGGATGGGAAACGACGCGGGGCTAAAATTCCTCACAGGCTACCTGCTTGAGAAGTCGTTGAGTTTGGATAATATCTTCGTGTTCCTTCTGATTTTTTCCTATTTCCGTGTTCCGGCCCAGTATGAACATGAGGTCCTCTTCTGGGGCGTGATCGGGGCCTGTTTTTTTAGGGCGCTTTTTATTTTCACGGGGGTCGCCTTGATCCATCAATTTCACTGGATAATCTATGTTTTCGGCGCTTTTCTCGTTTTCACGGGGCTGAAGCTGGCGTTTGAAAAGGACAAGGAGGTTCAACCCGAAAAAAACCCAATCCTGAAGATTTTTAAAAAATTCATGCCTGTCACCGAGCACTACGAAGATGATAAGTTTTTTGTGAAGCGCGGTGCCCGGTTTTTTGCCACACCGCTGATGGTGGTGCTGGTGGTGGTAGAATCAACCGATATCATTTTCGCCGTGGATTCGATACCGGCCATTCTGGCGGTTACTACGGATCCTTTCATCGTTTACACCTCCAATATGTTCGCTATCCTGGGCCTGCGTTCGCTTTATTTCGCCTTGGCCGCCATCATGAAACTATTTCACCATTTGCATTACGGTCTTTCCGTGATTCTTGTTTTTGTCGGTGTGAAAATGCTGCTTTCTGATCTCCATAAAATCCCCGTGGGCGTAGCGCTCGGGGTCATTGTCAGCGTTCTTTTCTTCTCAGTCGTTGCCTCTCTGATCTGGCCGAAAAAAGATCACGGCAGCCGCCCTTCCGGACAAGCCTAAAAATATTCTTGACATGCCGCGTGCTGTTGAGTAAGATTCTATCTTGTTAAGATTAAATCCTAATAGGAATCATTCCTGAAAAGGAGAATTTGTATGCGGGATACTAAACAGCTGGCTGAACAATTCGAACATTTGCTCGAACAAAAAGGCCTCAAGTGCACCTATGAAAGGAAGTTTATTTTCGAGGATGTCATTTGTGTTAAAGAGCATTTTGACGCAGACAGCCTTTATGAGCGGTTCAAGAAAAAGGGGCTGAGGATTGCGCGGGACACGGTTTACCGCACCCTCCCGCTTCTTTTGGAAAGCGGAGTCATCCAGAAGTCTGTGGGTGAAGGGAAGCGGGAGTTTTTCGAAAGGACCAGCGGCAAAGGCCATCACGATCATATTTTCTGCGTCCGATGCCAGAAAATCATCGAATTCACCTGCAACGAGATTGAAAAAATGCAGAAGAAAATTTGCGAGGGATATGGATTCAGACTTCTGTTTCACGACCACCGTTTGTTTGGATACTGCAAGGAATGCCAGGAGCATACCGCAAAACACGCAGTGCCGCTAGGCGGGGAACAAAAAGTATGAAATTGCGTCCGGCCGCATTGATTTTTTGGGCAGAATTCTATCTTTTGATTTTCATATTTTAATCGGAGCTGAAAACAAATGACGATGGGCGCCTTTGGAGTTTTATATTCCGGTCAATCAAATCATGAATGGGAAAGGAAAATAATGATGAAGAACGATAGAACTTGTAGGGCTTGGCTGATCCTAATGGCGTTTATTCTCACCCCCACCCCCTTGTTGGCGCAGACAACAACCACGTATAAAGAAGTCACGGTCACCGCGCCCAAGGATCAGTCAGGGCCTTTTCTCCCGGAGTATTCGGGAGCCAAGATTTATGCCGGCAAAAAAAGCAGTTCTCATTCCTTGGATAAAGTTCCGGCTGTCCAGCCCGACCAATACCGGCGGATTTTTTCGTCCATTCCCGGCCTTTTGGTCTCTGAATTGACCGTGCCAAGCATTGTGAACCTGAGTTACCGCGGGCTGAACGATCCCCACGAGTCGAACGGCATGCTCATCATGAAAGACGGCATTCCCCTGCTTTCGGACTGGCATGGCTATCCGACCCTTTATTACTCGCCGCCTCTTGAATCCGTGGAGCGGGTGGAGTTCATACGGGGAGGGTCGTCGCTTCTCTACGGACCGCAGCCCGGGCCTGTGCTGAATTATGTGAGTTATGCGCCACCCCAAGAAAAATTCACGATGGACACCAAACACACCTTTGGTAGTTACGGGCTGTATTCCCTCTATAACTCCTTGGGTGGAACCGTCGGGCCTTTGGGTTATCAGGGATATTACGGCCACCGGCAGGCGAACGGCCCGCGCGAAAATTCGGATTATGCGGTCCATAATGGAAGCTTCAAAACCATTCTCAAAACCAGCGAATCTTCCAGGCTCACGGCGAATTTTGATGCCTATGATTCGGAGAGCGGCGAGGCCGGGCGGCTCACGCTGGCCCAATTCGAGGACGATCCGAACCGTGTGACTACGCGCCATGACCGGATTTGGATTGACCGTTATGTAGGAAGCCTGACTTACGAACAGGAAATCGCTGAAAGCGGGCTGCTTACCATCAAGCCCTGGGTGGGTACTTTAGATAGGTTCAGCCGGCGTCAGACCGGCGCTACCGCCACCAATCTGGACCGCCAGGAATTCACTTTTGTGGGTCTGGATAACCGTTTCCGCTGGCTTTGGGACTTTTTGGACAAGGAGCAGGTCTTCACCGGCGGATTCCTTTTTTATTATGCGGATGCTCCGAGAAACCGGCGCCGCGGAGCATTTCAGGATTCCAACGACGGCCCGGAAATTTTTGACATGAACCGCAATACCCAATACTGGTCGATTTTTGCCGAGCAATTATTCAAACTTTGGCGTGTGAGCATCGTTCCCGCCTTCCGGCTCGAGATGATTTCCATGTTTGCCGAGGAAAAATTCAACACCGGCGTCACTCGCGCCCTGATCAAGGAAGATTTTTTTTCTACCGTACCTTTGTTCGGTCTCGGGCTGGCTTTTGATTTGGGAAAGCTCAATGAATTGTACACGAATATTTCCCAGGGATATCAGCCCAAGGAATATGATGATTTGGCCAACCCCACGAGCAACACTTTCCGCGCGCCCGCAGCTCTCGAAGAGTCGCGCATATGGAATTATGAAGCGGGTGTGCGGGGAAAACCCGCCGCGTGGATATCTTACGACACCAGCCTATTCTTCATCGATTACGACAACTATGTTGAAAATCAGAGCCTGGGCGGCGCCAATTTCCTGCGCAGCAATTCAGGCCGGGCTAATTTGGGCGGATGGGAAGCAACAACCGAGGCCGACCTGATCGGATTATGGGACCAGGCTCAAGATAGCAAGGCCGGCGAGAGGATTGGAACTTTCGGCCCTTTCGGGAATATTCAGCTTCTGGATGCGAAATTTGTGAACGGCGCGAACAAGGGGAAAGTGCCGTCCTATGCCCCGGAATACATCGTCAAGTGG
This sequence comes from Candidatus Omnitrophus fodinae SCGC AAA011-A17, assembly GCA_000405945.1. Lineage (GTDB taxonomy): Bacteria > Omnitrophota > Omnitrophia > Omnitrophales > Omnitrophaceae > Omnitrophus > Omnitrophus fodinae. The sequence goes on along the minus strand of ASOC01000077.1, from coordinate 1,426 downwards.
GGATTAAGTTACCGTATGAAAAAATGGTTTCAGGCCACGCTTTCGAGTGTTTTTGTCGCCGACCATTATTGGCAGGATAGCAATGCGGCCGGTTCGGTCGGGACCACCAAAGTCGATAGTTACAAAGTTTGGGATTTGGCGCTGGAGTCCTATCTTTATAAAGATATTATTAGCGTGTTCGGCGGATCCAGCAATCTTTTTGATGAAACCTATTTCTCCCGGGTCCGCTCCGATGGGATTGAGCCGGTCGAGGGAAGAAGTCTTTACGGCGGATTCCGCGTGAAATTTAAATTGGGATAGGCGAGGGATTTTATGTTTTTGAATCAAAATTTTATCGAGTTGTTTCACAAGGGGGGCCCCGTCATGTGGCCCCTTCTAATAACTTCCGTTGTCGCCACGACGGTCGTTTTTGAGCGGATTTTTTTTATCGTGCGCGAAAAAAGAAGGCGTGACCCGGAATTGGTGGGCAGGATTCTCGAGTCCGTGGAAGAAGGCGATATCGAAAAAGCCATGGTGGCGGGCCTCAAGTCTAAAGATTTCGTTGCCCGCACTCTGGTTTACGGGCTTGCGAACCGCGAGAAGTCTTTTTCCAATGCGCTGCTTCGCGCCGCCAACCAGGAGCTGACGCGGTTCAGCCAGGGGCTTCAAATTCTGGATACCATTATCACGCTCGCGCCTCTCCTGGGACTTTTGGGCACCGTCACGGGCATGATACGGTCCTTCAGCCTGTTGGGCGGCGAGATTGAAGCTCCCACCGTGATCACGGGCGGCATTGCCGAGGCCCTTATTGCCACGGCCTTTGGCTTAAGCATTGCCATCATCGCGCTGATTCCTTTTAATTATTTGAATTCTCGCCTGGAAGAAGCGCGCCATGAGATGGAAGACGCCTCCTCGCATCTGGAGCTCCTGCTCATGTCGCCTTTGAGTAAACGGCTATGAGAATCCCGGCGCCCTATTCGAAACGCAAGGCCAGAATTGAAATCATTCCGCTGATTGATATCGTGTTTTTTCTTTTGGCGACTTTCGTGATGGTGTCCCTTTCCATGATTAAAAACCAGGCCATTCCCGTCCATCTCCCGGTTGCTACTACCAGCGCGTCAGAGGATCGCAAGGACGCCGTGTCTCTCAGTGTGACGGAAGACGGGTCTCTTTATATCGATAAGGATTTAATCAGCATGGATGAGTTGCCGCAGCGCTTGAGCCAATTGAAATCCGGCGAGCCCGGCCTTAAGGTGTTTATTCACGGCGATGAAAAGGCGAGCTTCGGCGCGGCTATTCAGGTTCTGGATGAGGTCAGGAAACAGGGAATCACCAAGGTTGCCATACAAACCCTAAGCCCCTCCGCAGCGGAGGGTGCCCCAGCGCCCATGCGCTTGGACCGCAAAACGGCAGCGAAACTGGAAGTTTCGCTGCCAGCAGCCCCGGG
>ASOC01000076.1 GCA_000405945.1 Candidatus Omnitrophus fodinae SCGC AAA011-A17 | reverse complement strand
AATGACTTTGTAAGGATACCTGGCACAACCAATTCAGAAGATCACCTTACGGAAAGAGCCGTGGGTGGGGCGCGGATTATGGATTATTCGCAAGGTCAGAGCGTGACGGAAAGTGTGCCGGAAAGTACGGAATCCAGGGTTTCTCTAGGAGATGGTGCTGTGCCAGCAATGGGACAAACTTCTAGACCCCTGCCCGCGCAGTATTTATCAAATCCTAAAGACCCATTTAATTACGCAATGCAGTCCTATCAGAACCTGTGGTTATTCGATCCGATCACACTGAACGGTGATTGGCTGGCCCTGGGCCTTGATTTTGACGGAAAGTTGAAATTGCTCGGGCCCTTGGCCGAAAAGGAAGACGTGGCAAAAGAAGCCTTCCGTGAAGCGGTCGGGCCGTATTTCTCTTTGGATGGGAGGTGGCTGATGGCCGTAATGATTGAAGACGGCCAATGGCGCTTTATTGGGACTTTGGCAGGCGCGTACAAGGACAAACGCTGGCTGGGAGGTCCTATTCAGCTGCACGTTAATCTCGATGGAATGTGGCTCGGCGAGGTTGGGACTATTGGCATGCTTGAAATCACAGGGCCTCTGGCGGGGTCCTATGAAGGCAAAGGGTGGCGTACTGTCAGCAATCTTAGCCTTAGCCGGGACGGAAAATGGGTGGCTGTGGCAAGCGAGCCGGATGGGAGGGAACGTATTATCGGGCCTTTGGCGGGAGCGTATGGGAATCAAACTTTTGATCTCATTCCCGAAATGGTCATGGCTGAAGACGGCCGCTGGGTGGCTATCGGCAACCGCGGGCAAATAAGCATTGTGATAGGCACGCTGCCTGGAGCGGAATCCGTGGATAGTTCGTACGGGATGGATATTTCACCCGCGGGTGATTTCCTGCCCAGGATTAAGGGACTCCGGCTTGTGGGCACCAATCTCTGGCTTGCGGATTTGCGCGTTGATGGCGCGCGTAAGGGATTTATCGGATCGGGAATGATTCCGTTTCACGATACGTTACCGGCTGTCGGTGAGGTGCGGTCCATGTCAGAGCCGGTATTTAAGCCGGGAAGCGCTGAATTTATTGTTGCCTATACTGGCACGGATGCATTAGCGAGAGTCGCGGGTCCTCTGGTGGCGAAAGAGGATTCCGACACCCCGCATCTCGGCATTTCTCATCTCAAAGTGGCGGCCGATGGCTCCTGGATAGGCAGGGCTGAGCATTCCGGGTTCAAGGCCTGTATGATTGGCCCTATCGCAAACCGCCTTGGTTATCGCGATCGATTGTACGGGCTGGATGCCGGAGGACTATTGGCCCAGACGCCTGTCCAGCACCTGGAAATACTCCCGAATGGCGATTTTATTGCCGTCGCTGAAGGGAAATTCATCGGCCCGGTTGCTGACCGGTTCCGCCTCAACGCTGTCCGCGGCCTGGAGGCTTCGGCCGTTCGCTGGATTCGGTTAAAGGAGCTTTTGAACGGCGTGGTTGAAGTGGAGATGGAGCTAAAAGAGAAAGAGAGCGGCAAGCCGATGGGAGGATGGGTTTTCCCTGACAAAAAAGGCGGTCCGGCCCAGATTGAACAACATACGGAGGCGGGGAAACAGCGTCTCCGGCTTCGATTTTATTCCGAATATTGGCCGCGCAATTATGTTGCGCACATGGTGGCAAAGCACGGGACAAACGGCAATCCTGAATGGGCGCGGCTTATTCCCGAATACCGCCTGGATGTCCGCTGGAAGCAGGTGGATGAATGGGCTCGTCAGGATTCGAGTCCTGAGGGCCAGAGAATGGCTCTTGAGCAATTGAGCTCCGTGTTGCGCACCATGATCGAGCATGGATCAACCTGGAATGATTATGGTGATACGATACTGGGAGCCGGGCGTCCGGTTCGCGTGGATATGCTTTCTGCCGTGAAAATGGCGCGGCAATTCCGATTAGGGGCTCGCCCCGACCAAACCAGGATAATCAAGGACTTGCTTAAGGAGCAAGCGGTGGGAGCGGAGGATAGGGAATATTTACAAGTTGCCCTTGGGCTTTTGGTATCTGGGACATCCAACCTGGATCCCGAGTCATCGGTGGTGCAAAAGGTGCTTGGTATTATAGGGACTTCCGCGTGGGAGAGGCCCGCGTTGGCCAGGCGGCTGGATGAAGAAACGAGAAACCGTTTGCTTGCAAGAAAAACGACCGGGCGGTATTACGATCCTGAAACAGCCCTCGGGATTCTGAAAGATCACAAGCAGCTTCTTTATCAATTGCCCAAGGTTATGTCTGCCCAAGAGATCGGCCTGGTTTGTCGTTTGCTGGCGGGATCGCCTCTGGAGCACATGATTGTCGACATGCTGGTCCATTTCGGGGAGGAGGACGCGGACACAGCCCTTGGCAGGATTTCCTTTTCCAAAGAGGAGTGGCAGCGCATCATTCAAAGTTACGTTTCCGAAATCAAAGAGAAGCACGGCGAAGCGGGATGGTATCTGCCAGCGTTTCTTTACCGCGCTGAGGATAGCAAAATGGTGGAGGACATGAATCAGATAACGCAGGAGTGGCTTGGCAGGCAAGGCCGGGCGGAGGAAGCCGGAATGACTGAGGCCTTCAGGAAAGACCTCGGCGGGGCACAGGCCGCCATTGATCAAATTTATGAAATCGCCAGGATGGAAAAGCCCGCCCTCGCGCAATCGCGGGAGATGGCGGATCTTTTGCGGGCCCTGAGGCCGGCGCCTGACCAATATCTCGACGCGGAATTAAAGCCCGAGCTGCGCTCACATCCAGTTTACCGGCTGACAGCGCTTCTCAGGGGCAACGCGGATTTCTTCAAGGTGCCCTGGAATTGGCCTATTAGCGGTGATCTTGAGGAAGCGAGGAGACTGGCGAATGAGCGGGAGAAAATCAATGAGGAAGTGAACCGGATTCTCGGAAAAGACTTTCCGGGAACGCAGACTTTGGAATCTGTTTGGGGCGAGTTCTGGCATGAGTATGGGCAGGATCGGCTAGCGATGCTGCTCACGGCCGTTCTTGTCTACGTTGTTTTCAGCTATCTGGTTTCGGATCCTTTGAGAAGGGGAGACAAGATTCTGGGGAAGAATGCCTCGGACATCGTGGAGAAAATCTGGAAGGAGAATCCCTGGCTCAAGGGCCGCGCGACCGAGAGGGCCAAGGTGTTGCTCAACCAATTGATGGATCTTTCCCGGCCTTTGACGGAGGAGGAAAAGGCCTCGATGGAGGCTTTTCGGGCCGGGCTTTCCCGCGAGCAGCAAGCGGTTTTTGATATTGTGCGTTCCATAATGGTGGAGCCTCCGCATGACCGGACGCCGACGGTGTTGACTATCGCTGTGGCGAAGAAGGTCGGCGAGATCATGCCTGAGGGTGCCCAGGAATTTGCGAGGGCAGTCGCGGTTTTCATGGAAAGGGTGATACCCGTGACGCTTATCCCCATGCTTGGGGAACAGTCCGCGCAAAGCCAGAGGCAGGCCATGAACAAAGATCTCCTTCAACTTGTGCAGGGCATCAGCCCATTGACACCGGCTCAAGTTTACGACCGGCTGCGGAAGATTTATGAAAAGTACAAAGCCGTGATGGCGGCAGAGGAAAAGGTTGAATCAGCTGCCACGGTGCCCGCCTTCGGAGACCGGCTCGCCATGCTGAACGCGGCCCTGCTGGAAACCCCGGTTGTTTTTGTGCCGCCTTCAAAGCTGGTGTCTTCCAAACCGGACGGCTATCCTTCACGGCGGCCGGGCATGGGCGAAGAGTATCTTGAGACACGGGCCTATGTGACAGGGGATGATTTGCGCCGGTTCGACTGGAAGGCCTGGGCCAGAACCGACCGAAATCAAACCAAGCAATTCAGCGTCGATTCAACCAAGCCGATGAGCATCCTGGTTTATCTGCCCTCTGTGTTTGATGCCGAAGCGCGGGACTGGGCTCGGGATCTCGCCAAGTCGCTTGCCGTGGTCATTGACGGCAAGAAACGCGTACGGGGCGACAAGCAGCTTTCATTGAATCAACTGGTGTTTGTGATGCCCGGAGGAAAAATAGAAACGGACCGCCTGAAGGCAAAGCGTACCCGCCTTCGCCCCGAGGATATTGTTCCGATATTACAGCACCGCTACGAACAGGCGCGCGACATCACCCTGGCCAAAGGAAGCGCCGTTTATGAAAGGCGCGCTTACAACGCCGCGGAAAACGAACGCTATGCCGCAAGAACGCGGGGCATTTTTGAGGACGGCGCGGCTTTGCCCCAGGAACTTGACGCGGCGCTGGCCGAGGCCAGGATTGACCCGCGGCAAATCATGTTCTTTGTCGGGATACGCGGGGAGGATGAGCGTCTGCTCGCAACGCTCTTGAGCCAGGCGGGAATCCAAAGCCGTGTCTGGAAGGAGAATGTCGCGGAGCTCGTGCCGCCGATGTCATTGTCCGTTGAATCGCCGGGCCAGGAAACTGTGGAGGGCGCTTCCCTTGGGGTTGTGAACGTGGCTCAGCTGGTGGATGAAGGGAGCGCCATTGTTTTCACCGATCACGCGGATGCTATTGACCGAGAGCTCGCCCAGGAGGCCCGGCGCCGTGGGCTTAACTATCTCCGGGTCAGTATCCGGAATCAGACCGATCTCGATCGTTTGCTCACCGACGCGCGAGTCGATGAGGAGGGACGCGCCCTAGTGATAGACGGCCCCCTGAAGAAAATTCTGAAAACGGGAGGAGTCCTTCTGATCGACTATAGTTCGGCCGCGGCGGATGGGATGGATGTGCAGGCGATGAAAAAGAAAATCGCGGCCGCTGCGGGAGCCAAGGTGACGGAGGGGTTTAATTCCTTATTTGATCCCTTGCCCTTTTATGGCGGCAAGCCGGTGAACGCCCCTTTGAGCATTGGCGGCGCAATACGGGAGGACCAGTTTGACGGGCATCCCGTCTCCTTTTATTCCCGTTTCAAAGCCGTGGCCGAACATGACCTTCCAGCCGATGATCCCGTCCGGCAAATTTTGGAGCGCGGTCCTCCGCCAGCCGATGCTGAGACGGTGGAGCTTTTTGAAGCCGCGGATGTTTATGACGCCTTGATCGGCACATTCAAACTGGATGAGAACGGTAAGGTGGTGCCCATAGAGGGCGTTCTCCTTCGCGCGGCCCGATCCGGCAAACCCCTCATCATCCGCGGCGGAAACTGGCAGAGTTTCGAACTTCCTTATATTATCCGGCAGATCCTTCTCAAGGGCGCCATTGAGTTCAACTCCGATGAGCCCTTGCCGCTTCCTCCCGATTTCGTGGAACGGATTTATGCGGAATCCCCCGACTATTCCCAAAATATTGAGGGAAGGAGAATCGCGCTCCCGGGAGAGTCCGGCCTCGATGGAGAATTATGGATCATCAACCGCGCCAATCAGGACCTCTTGTTCGAAGTCACGCAGGTCAGTTCGGCAGGGGCGCCGAGCCGGGACGGAAAACTCACCTCGCAGCCGGGACTTCTCAAACAGCCCGGTGTCAGAATTCGAATCACCGAGAATCTTGAAGATTCCGTCTGGCATCGGATCCTTCACAGTTCGGATATTTCCACCATTGAAATCCTTCCAGGAGTCAGAGTCCCAGAAGCCTATCGCGCGATTCAATCCCAGGCATCAAGGGCGAGCAGGCCGAGCCTTGAGCGCAGTGAAAAGCCATGGAACAACACCGACAAAGTTCTTGTGATCGAAGGGCCGGATTGGCGCCACATGATGAAAGAGATCCGGGAAAATTCACCCGGAAAACAGGTCCTTTATTATTCCGTGACTCCCGAGACGGGCATGGATGATCTTGTCGCATCACTCGAATTGGGTGAAGACACCTTTCATTCAAGGTCTAAAGCAGTATTCCAGGCCCTTCAGAACGGCGAAACGGTTGTTCTTGACGGAATTGAAAACAATGAAAATCTTGCCAGGGAATTGGAGACCGTTTTTTATGATCAACCGTATATCATGGACAACGGCGTCCGGTTTTCTTTGGAATCCCTCAAGGGAAGGTTGATTATCCTGACAAAACCCGGCGCCGGGCCGATTTTCGGAATTCGCTCATATGTCAATATGAATCCCGAAGGCCCAAAATTATTGTCCATTCTGACGAATGAACTGGCCAGGGATTTCGCGGCGGCGGATGTCGCGAAGGCCTATAAGAAAATTGAGGAGCTCCGGAAAATTTTCGAGAGCATTCCTTCGCCCAGCATAACCGGTTTATATCCCCCCGAAGTGAACTGGAACCTGTCCCGGCTCATGCGGCTTTACAAATATTACGGTGAAACCAAGGATTGGCTGAAGGCATTTGAAAGGGTGATGATTGCTGATTACGCCCAGTCGCCGGAAATAGCCGCGTTCATGAGGACGATGGTGCGGCTCGCTTTTCAAATTCAGGACTCGGGCCAAGTGAACGGGCGCAAGCTGGACAAGGTTCTTGCCAAAACCCTCGACCCCAAACAGTGGAAATCCTATTACTGGCAGCTTGCGGACAGTTTGCCCCTGACCGAGTTAAAGGCCTTGAACCTCAGCAAGAGGTTCGATAACCCGTATGGTGTGGATTCCCTTTTCAAAATAATTCAGCAGGCCATTATCAAAAACAGGCCCGACGAGAAAAAGGAATTCTTCGGGCGTTTGTTCCCGGCGCGGAAGGAAACCGAAGAGCCCGAAGACGAGTTTCTAATCGAAGGGCTGGAACCGGAAGAGGCCGCGCCGGCTCCGGTCCCTCCGCAAATTCCGGATATTGAATATGAAGACCAAAAACTGGACCCGTGGGAAATTCAGTTTGAAACCGCGCTCCAGGCGCTTCAACTCAATCGCAGCGTGATGCTCAAAGGCTCTCCGGGCACAGGCAAGAGTTTTGTGACGGATGAACTGGCCAGAAAACTGGGATATGACCCGGCCAAGAAGGAGGAGGAGCAGGAGGTGTTCGGGCCCGTTACAGTGGGTTCCGATGTCCGGGAGTCGGATGTCTTGAGCAAGAGGACTTATGAAAAGGGAGTGACGGATTATCGATATGAGGAAATCGGCCGCTGGGCGAAGAAGGCTCAGGGCGGGCTTCTCATAGTCGATGAAGCCAATCTCGCCCAGCCGGGATTTTGGGATTTCCTGAAGGGATTTTTTGACGACGATCCACACATCTGGATTAACGGGGTCCGGTACCCGCTGGCGGGAAAACAGATTATTTTTACTGGAAATGATGAAACGGTGGAAGGGCGCCGTTTCCAGGATCTTATTCAAGACCACATGGTGACCGTGCCTTTTGATGCATTCAGCCGTGATTTTCTCATTCAAAAAGTCCTTGAGCGCGGCTATCTCCGCAGCGATTTCGATCGCCGCGGGAAACTCGCGGAAGTCATTGTTGATTTGAACGATATTTTCGAAAAAATGGGCCGGCGTTATTCTTTTTCGCTGAGAGACATCCAGGAACTGGTCTCGCGTGCCAATTTTTTTGCAGGCCCCGAATGGAGCATGAAGGATGTCGTGGATCTCGGCTGGAAGCAGTACCGGGGGCTCTTTGATAAAAACGAAAGAAGGGCTCTTGAGGAATTTCTTTTCATGAAATTTGGGGTCCGCGTAAGCGACTTCGATAAGCCCACGGCAGACAGCATCCGGGCCCGGTACGGGGCTTCTTTCAAGGAGGCGGGGTTGGCGCTGGTTCCGTCCGCAGTGGAACTTGTCGATTCGATTGATAAATTTCTTGAGGTTCAGGAGCAGCGCTTGAGCGCGGAAGAGGCGAATCGCCTCGAAGCCGAGGGTCTTCAGCCCCTGCAGGGAAAGCGCGGCATGATTGACGAAGGGGCCTCGGGGAGGGGAAAAGATGTGGCCCTGCTTCAGGTGCTCAAGGCCCGCGGCTATAAAAACGCGGAAGATCCCGAAGCGGCATCCATCCCTCCGAGCCGACGCTATTACCATTTCAACGCGTCCACCGATTATGAGGAGATGATCGAGAAAATCCGCAAAGCCCGGGACGAAGGCTCGGTGGTCATCATCAGCGAAATGAATTTGCTGCCCTCGGCGCTTCTCGAGGGAAAACTCAATGATGTTCTCACCGGAAAAGCGAAAGATGGATTTATCCTTTTTGCCACCATCAACTCGGCGGATTTCTCCGGACGCGAGCGGCTATCAAGCGCTCTTATGAACCGGGTCATTTATGACCGGGTTGATGATTACACGCAAGAGGAGCTTGCCGTAATTGCGGCGGAAAAAAACGGGGACGGCAAGATTCCGGGAAAAGAGCTGCAAATGCTGGTCAACTTTCACGCCTGGATCCGGCATGAGATCGGGGATGTTTCGAGACAGCCCACCACCCGTGAGTTCAACCGCGCCCTGGATTATCTGCGCCAGCCAGGCAAGACCTGGCGCGACGCCCGGGATGCGGTTTATGGACCGATTTATATCAAAAGGGTTCTGAAAGGCCTTCCTTGGGTGCCCGAAGCGGAGTTCGACCGGGAAATCGCCGCCTTCATGGAACCGCCTTCGGTGGACAATATTTTGGTCCTCGGACACATGGCCAATGTGCTGATCCCCTCCGAGCTGGGGCCCATGGCGGTTCGAATAAGCCGGACGGGGCATTCTCATTATGATCCGCGGGAACATTCCACCACGCTTACCGAGGAGGCCATCCAAAGCGGAATGGCTCTGCACGTATTCAAACATGAGGTGAGTCACGGCATATTCAGCGGGGACTGGGCCATTTTTGGATTTCAGGTCGACGCCTTTTTTGAACCGTTGATCCAGGACCTCGAGGATTTGCGCCAGACCTCGGCTTTTGACCATTACTTTCCTTACGCGGGCCAGAGCGCTCCCTCCAGATTGGAAAGAGAAATGCGCGCCATTCTGGCAGAAGGAAATCTGCCTCTGCTTTTTGCCTGGAGCAAAAACATGGGGGTTTCCTTCAGACAGCTTTTCAGCCTGACTCTTACCTCTTATGCCAAGTATCACGGGGATCCCGGGCTGGCGATAACAAAGGAGCAGGTTTTGAGAATGGCTGAAGCCTGGCAGCGTGAAATGGGAAATGTGTTTCCCGGCGGCAATCCCTTTGAAGGGGCCTCCAAGCATCTCGACCATGTTTTGGAAATCTCCCGCGCTTTCCCCAAAATTATGAACGAGGAAGAAATTCAATTTGAGCGGTACCGCGCCTTTCTTATGATGCAGGAGATGAAAAACGATTATTTGAGCATCTTGGATTTCAAACCATCGCCGCCTCCCTCCGATTCCGGTGAGGCTAAACCCCCAACTTCGCTGGAAGATCTCCGCAATTCCCTGACTCAAAAGCCGCTTGAACCGGGAAGCGCCGAATTTACCGCGCCTCACGAGCAGACGGGTGCCGGAACGGCCGGCGCTCAAGCCGGTGTCCCGGCAGGGACCCGTTCTGATATGGAAGCGATGAGGCAGGCTTTCCTGGAAGAACGAAGGATGGCGGCTGAAGCGGCAGCCAGGCGCGCTGCGGAACTTCTTCAGGAAATAGCATCTGATTTGAGCCATTCTCAAATGACTCGAGCGCGCGTGCAAGAGATGCTCGAGCAGCTCACAAAAGAAGATCATCCGGGATCTGTGATCCCGTCTTTGAACGTTTTGAACGCTTTTGCGCCCGCGCTGGAAAAAGCGAGTCTCCGGACTCTCTCTTCTTTAAGCTCGAGAATTTGAGCCATGATGGAAT
>ASOC01000075.1 GCA_000405945.1 Candidatus Omnitrophus fodinae SCGC AAA011-A17 | reverse complement strand
CGATTCATCCAAGAAGACGTTAATCCACTTCTTAAGGGCTGGATCAATTATTTCCGGCTCGCGGAAGTGAAGTTGATCTTCGAGGAACTCGACAGTTGGATACGGCGTAAGCTTCGCTGCATTATTTGGAGACAGCTGAAGCGAGTGTACACTCGTGCTAGAAAGCTCATGAGCCGTGGGATTCAAGAACAGAGAGCGTTTGAGTCCGCGTGCAACCAGAGAGGGCCTTGGTGGAATTCTGGGGCTTCGCATATGAATGAAGCCTTCAAGAAATCCTACTTTGAGCGCATGAATCTTATTTCGCTACTTAGGCAATTGCATCAATTTCAACCTACTTTACGAACCGCCGTATACGGAACCGTACGTACGGTGGTGTGAGAGGACGGGGAGAGTAATCTCCCCTCCTACTCGATCTTGCTGAGTCAGCCGAAACATAAAATCTCCCGGAAAGCGTTTACCGTTACGTTTTACCGCTTCATTAAGCCTGAATGTCTCGACCCCGTAGAGACTGGCAAGGTCGCTGTCCAACATGACCTTCTTTCCTCGAATCAGAAAAATGCGATTTTCGATCTTCTCAGGGGAAATCATGATGAAACGATTATTCCTAGCGGGAGCATAAATACAAGTCGGAGAAAAGGAAATCTGCGGCAATGTCATTTAAAACGAACAAAAAGTCAGCTCTGCCATACCTGTCACCGAAGAACCGGTACGACATGTGTGCAATTCGGTCAGCCCGGCACCAGTAGCACCGCTACCGTTTGTTCCTTTTTCTTACCGCATAAACCAAAAGACTAACCAAAAGAACAATACAAATAACGGTCAACAATTTACAGAACGGGCAGATTTGCGTTCCTGTACATTGACAGAGTTTCAGTATTTCAGAAATATCCACTTCCGCGCCCTTTCACTTAAAAGCACCGCCTATGCAGCAGCACAGGCTTTATCAATACCTGTCCCGCAGAGAACCGGTACACCATGTTCACGGCACTACCAGTTTTCTGGTACCGGTTCTTGGAGGGACAGGCTTCATCAATACCTGTCACCAGGAGAACCGGTACCTTTTGTACAGAGAACCGGTACCTTTTACGCACGACGGTTAACGTATTTTGCTACGGTACATCGAACCATCCTTTAGAATCTTCGTTCCAATAAATTGCCTGCCCCGTATACTTATTCCCTTTAAGCATTCTCGAACCGAGGAAATCATATTTGGGGCATACCAAATAACCAATTAGTCCCGTAAAGATCAGAAGTGTAACGATTTGAAAAAATAATTTCCAACTCATTTCATTCCCTCCCCTTAAAAAATGTCCATTTTAAGAACTCTTTTTAGCTATAGCGCGCAAGCGAACTAAAGTATCCTGCCCTTCTTGAGTCACAGAAACTGGGACAACTGTATCGGCCGAAGCAACTGACACGCGAACATCAGCCCCAACTGGACTTTTAAATTTGATCTCATTTGATGCGTTAAGTTCAAATTCAATTTGTCTACCATAATTTTTAAAAACCACTTTTGAAATTTTTTCACTATTTTGCATCAGAAACAGAATTGCAAATAATACTACGGAAAAACCAAAAACAACTACCAATATCCATTTCCAACAACGCCCTCTTCTCATAAGAACTTCCTTCCAGAAAAGTTGAATAAAGAGTACCGGTTCCCGGAGGGACAGGATTCGTTTCACATGCCTCTCCGATTATCAAACGCTTGATTAAAACAGCCCGCTCTGTTTGGCGGAGCGAATTCAGCGAGCGAACCGCCTTGTTTTTATGGCGCTTGGCTCGCTGGCTGAGCGAAGCCAAATAGAGCGGGCTAATTAAATGCCGGCCCCGAATTGTCTAGGACCCCCCTACGTCACACTTGCTTTTATTAATAAATGCGTGCAAGTGTTCCTAGGGCTAGCCCTCAACGCAAAGACCCTGAGGGCTTGACGATATCCCCTTCCCGTTCAGGATTGAGAAGGCGGTCTTTCGTGTAATACATGCTCTCGCGCGTATAACCCGCGATATTCATGATTTGCGTGTCCATGCGGATGGCATCTTCGGGGCAGGCCTCCACGCAAAACCCGCAGTAAATGCATTTGCCGAGATCAATGTCAAAAGTCTTGGGCTGTTTTTCGATATTCGGATCGGGATTTTCTTCGGCCACGATATAAATGCATTTGGCCGGGCAAACGGTTTCGCACATCATGCAGGCCACGCAGCGGGGCGTGCCATCGTCGCGCTTGGTAAGGCGGTGGCGCGTGCGGTAGCGGTGCGGGTAACGGCGTTTGATCTCGGGGTACATGATGGTGACGGCCGCGGCAATGTGCCGGAGCAGGCCGATGCGGTGAAGCGAGTGCAGGGTGAGGTTTTTAAAAAAATGGCCGGAGGTGATGCATACCCCACGAATGACTTCAGGGATATAGAGCTTCTCCAGGAAGTTTAGCTCGCGCTGTTTGATGACTTTTGTTTTCGGCGGCATGCTATCTCCGTATCAAAAGGATAAGGGCCGTGACTAAAATATTGGCCAGCGACAAGGGAAACATGGCTTTCCAGCCGAGGCTAAGGAGCTGGTCGTAGCGGAAGCGCGGCAAGGTCCAGCGTATGGTCATGAAAAGCCAGGCAAAAAACACCACTTTGACGACAAAGGAAAGCACCTGAAGAAGCGCGAAGCCCAGCGAATAGGCCGCGGGCGCGTGCATGAAAGGCACCTGCCAGCCGCCGAAGAAAAGCGTGGTGGTGAGGCAGGCAATCAGGATGGTCTCGATAAAATCCGCAAACATGTACATGCCAAATTTCATGCCGCTGTATTCCACAAAATAGCCCACGATTTCCGACTCGCCCTCGGGCATGTCAAAAGGAATGCGCTTGGTTTCCGCGATGCCGGCCGTGAGGAAAATGAAAAACGCGAGGGGCTGAGTGAGAATGCCCCAGGCCTGAAGACCGAAGAGGCGGAATTCGCCCTGCCGACGCACGATTTCCTGCAAATCCACGGTGCCGTACACCATGATAAGGCCTATCAGCGAAACGCCCATGGCGATTTCATAGGAAAGCATTTGTGAAGCGGCGCGCAGTCCCCCTAAAAAGGCGTAATTGCTGTTGGATGAAAACCCGGCCAGCACCACGCCGTAAACGCCCATGGACATCATGGCCAAAACATAAAGAAGCCCAACATTGATATTGGCGATTTGAAGCGTGATTTCGCGGCCGCCTATTCTTAGCACGTCGCCGAAAGGGATGGACGCGAAAGCGGCAAAGGCGAAAACAAGCGAAAGACAGGGCGCCAGGGTATGCAGAACCTTGTTCGCGCCTTCGGGGATAAAGTCTTCCTTCATGAAAAGTTTGATGGCGTCGGCAATGGGGTGAAAGAGGCCGAGAAGCGTGAAGCCGAAAATGCTGGCGCGGTTCGCGCCAATGCGGTCTTGCATCACCGCGCTTTGCTTGCGCTCAATCCAGGCGTGCAGGCCGGCAAAGCTGAGCACGGAAAAAAGCACGATAAAAGCCAGCACAGCCTTGATAAGAACTTCGATTATCATGCCAGCACCGCGCCCTTCTTGCCTATTTTGGTGTAGGTCAGGCCCTGAAACACGGGCACAGCCGCGGCTATTTCGTCAAAAATCTCGTGCGTTTCCTTATAAGAAAGCTTTCTGCCCGCGCGCTCCGAAAGTCCGGCCAAAATTTCCCAGCCCGGCTTTGATTCGCCCATGGGTTCAAGGGCTTTGAAAATCCTCTGCACGCGGCGCTGAAAATTAGTGAAAGTGCCGTCCTGCTCGGCAAACACGGCCGAAGGAAGCACGAGACTGGCCCGCGCCGCGGTGGGGTTCCAATTGGTTCCCTGAAAAATCAGAAGTTCGCAAGGGCCGAAAATTTTCTCCGCGGTTTCGGGCTTTAAGAACTCATACAAATCCTGCCCAAAAACATAAAGCCCACGGATTTTTCCCGCTTCGGCCTTGCGCACCATTTCCTCAAGCTGGGTTTTCAAAACATTGTAGCCCAGCTCAAAAGCCCCGCGCGTGTTCGGGTTTTTATCCGCCTTAATGAGAAAATCATCACTGTATCCCTCTCGGTTGGGCGAAACCAGCGATATGGCAAGGCCTAGCGTGTCTCCGAAAACTTTTTTGGCGAGATAAAGTTCTTCATTGGTCATTTGCGGCGAGGCCAGCACAGCCCACGCATCTTTCGGGATTTCTTTTATTTTTTGCGCGGCCATATCCAGCGCTTTATCCCAAGGGATGGGAGACATATCCTTTTGGCCGTCTTTGGAGACCGGATCCGGAACACGGCGGCATGGTTTGTGGATGCGATTTTTATCAATGAAAGGATAGCCGTAACGGCCTTCGTCGCAAATCCACCATTTATTGACCTCTTCATTCTCGCGCGGCTTGAAACGCATGACGCGGTCTCCGCCGGCTATGTGTTTGCGTTCCAGCTGATAGTGGATCTCGATATTGCAGCCCATGCTGCAGCCCGTGCACACCGAAGGACTGGCCTTGAGATACCAGACGCGGCATTTGAAACGGAAATCCTTGTCCGTGAGCGCGCCCACCGGACAAATGTCCACCACATTGCCCGAATATTTGTTGTTAAGCTCCCTGCCCGGATAAATGCCGATTTCGGAATGGTCACCGCGGTTAAAAATGCCGAGCTCGCTGGTTTTCGTGATTTCATCCGTGAACCGCACGCAGCGCGAGCAAAGGATGCAGCGCTCGGAATCGAGCATTACGGTGGGACCTATGGACACGGCCTTGGATTTTTTCACCTTGTCTTCGTCAAGGCGGCTGTCATAAAGGCCGTGCTTCATGTAATAATTCTGAAGCCAGCATTCACCCGCCTGGTCGCATACCGGGCAGTCGAGCGGATGGTTCACCAAAAGGAATTCAAGAATATGCTCGCGGGTTTTTTTAACCACGTCGGATTCGGTCTTGACCACCATGCCATCCTGCACCTGCGTGTGGCAGGCAATTTGGAGCTTTGGAAATTTCTCGATTTCCACCAGGCACATGCGGCAATTGCCGGCAATGGAAAGCCCGGGGTGATAACAGTAGCGGGGGATGTCAAAGCCTAGCTTTTCCGCGGCTTGAATGACCGTGGATCCCTTTTCGACCGTGACTTCTTTTCCGTTAACCGTTAGCGTCGGCATTTTCAATGTCGCATTTTTTATGCTGAATGTGGTATTCAAATTCCGCGCGGAATTTTTTGATGTAGCTCGTGACCGGCATGGCGGCCGCGTCGCCAAAAGCGCAAATGGTGTTTCCGCCCATAAAAGCGGCGATATCAAGAAGGTTGTCCAAATCCGCGGGTTTCCCCTTGCCCTGCAGGATGCGCGTCACGATTTTGTGAATCCAGCCCGTGCCTTCGCGGCAGGGCGAGCATTGACCGCAGGATTCATGCGCGAAAAACTTGGTGGCGTAAGAAAGCGCTTTCACCATGCACACCGAGTCATCCAGCACCATCACGCCCGAAGAGCCGAGCATGGTGCCGGCCGCTTTGAGCGAATCAAAATCCATTTTCACGTCAATCTCGCCGGCCGTGAGGATATTGGCCGAGATTCCGCCCGGAATCACGGCCTTGAGCTTTCTGCCCTCGGCGATGCCGCCCGCGTACTGGAAAATAATGTCACGAAGCGAAGTGCCCATGGGAAGCTCATAAACACCCGGCTGTTCCACGCGGCCGCTCACGCAATAAAGTTTCATGCCCCCGTTTTTGGGGCTTCCGAGGCCCGCGAACCATTCATAGCCGCGGTCAAAAATAAAGGGAAGATAGGAAAGCGTTTCTACGTTGTTGATCACCGTGGGGCAGCCGAACAAACCAACTATGGCCGGAAAAGGCGGGCGAAGTCTGGGCAGTCCTTTTTTTCCTTCCAGAGATTCAAGCAGAGCGCTTTCTTCCCCGCAGATGTAGGCGCCCGCGCCGCGGTGAATCACAATGTCAAGGTCAAATCCGGTTCCCAGAATATTCTTTCCCAAATAGCCCTTGGCGTAAGCCTCATCCACGGCCGCCTTGAGCCGCTCGTACGGAAACTGGTATTCCTTACGGATATAAAGGTAGGCCTTGTGAATGCCCACCGCGTAACTGGCGAGAATCATGCCCTCAATCAAAAGATGCGGCGCCTTGACCAGGATGTATTTGTCTTTGAAAGTGCCCGGCTCGCCCTCGTCCGCGTTGACCACCAGGTATTTGGGCTTGGACGTTTCTTTGGGCACAAAGCTCCACTTCATGCCCACGGAAAATCCCGCGCCGCCCAAACCGCGCAAATTGGATTTTTTCACGGTATCGATCACGTCATCGGGATTCATTTTTCCCAAAGTTTTTTTCACGGCTTCAAATCCGCGGTGCTGAAGATAGGTGTCAAGCTTGTGGGATTCTTTCATGTGAAAAAATCTAGAAATCAAAGGCTCGCCCGTGGGCGTTTCAACCACAGGGGCCTCGGCGCACCAGTCTTCCCGGTCCGGGCCCACGTTTTGAAAAATCCTGTCCAGAGTTTGTTCGGAAAGGTATCCCATGTAAGTGTCGTTCACCTGGGCCACGGGGCCGAATTCGCAGGCGCCCAGGCATTCCACGCTTTCCAGCGTGAAACGGCCGTCCGGCGTGGTTTCGCCGGGCTTGATTCCGAGTTTTTTCTTCGCGTATTCAAGCGCTTTGTCCGCGCCGCGCAAAGCACAGCCCGTGGTGGTGCAAACCGCGATGCGGCATTTACCGGGAGGCGAGGGGCGCAAAAGCGTGTAAAAGCTCACCACCTCGCGCACTTGCACGATAGGGACTTCAAGGTATTCGGCCACGAATTTTTCCGCCTCGGGCGTGACATAGCCGAATTGCTCCTGGGCCAGGTTGAGAAGCGGGATAATGGCCGCTTGTTTGCGCTCGTACTGGGCCACGATTTTCGCGACCTGCTCCTGAATGTCCGGGCTGAATAAGGAAGGCGCCACGACTTTCATCGGTCGAGTTCCCCTCCGATCATATTCACAGAACCGAAAGTCGGGATAATGTCCGCCAAGGTTCCGCCCTGAATCAATTTGCTTAAAGCCGCCATGATGGTAAAGCAAGGCGGTCTCACCCTCACGCGGTACGGCGTGCCTGTGCCGTCGCTCACCACGTAAAATCCCAATTCCCCGTTCGCGCCTTCCACCGGGAAATAAGCTTCGCCCTGCGGGGGCCTGACGCCGTGGCCGTTCATCACGATTTTGAAATGGTTCATCAAGCCTTCGATATTTCCGTAAGTGTCTTCTTTGGGAGGAACGGCCATTTTTTTACTGCAGGCGTGGATATTGTCATAAAAACGCTCTGACCCGCCTTCGAGCGTGGGGTCCGCCGTCACCTCAAGCTGAATCAGGCCCGACGTGTGCCCCATTTTCGCCTCATCCACCATTTCTGCGGCCGGAATCACGCGGCCTGCCATGTCCACATTAAGATCACCGGCTGGAATTTGCTCCAAGGCCTGCTCGATGATGCGCATGCTTTGCTCCATCTCTTCCATGCGCAGCAAATAACGGTCGTAATTGTCGCCCTTCTCGCCCACGGGCACGTCAAAATCAAAACGGTCGTACACGTAATAGGGTTGGTCTTTTCTCACATCGTAATCCACGCCCGTGGAGCGCAGAAAAGGCCCGGTGATGCCATAGCCAAGCGCGTCTTCTTTGGAAATAACGCCAATGCCTTTCATGCGGTCGACAAAAATACGGTTGCGGGTAATCAGCTTGTTTACCTCTATGAGGACTTTGCGCGTTTCCTTGAGCGCCTTGAGGGTTTTCTCCTTGAACCCTTCGGGCAGGTCGGATTTCACGCCGCCCACGCGCGCGTAAGAAACCGTGACCCTTGCTCCGGTCACATCTTCGACCAGCTCGTAAAGATATTCGCGCGCCTTGATCATGTATAAAAACACGGTGAAAGCGCCCATTTCCATAGTGGTGGCGCCTACGCAGGTGAGATGGTCCGCCACTCGTGAAATTTCACTCATGATCACGCGGATGTATTTGGTTCTTTCCGTGATGTCGATGCCGAAAAGTTTTTCAACGGCCGAGGCGTAGCCGAAATTGTTGATAAGGGGCGAGACATAATTGAGGCGGTCCGTGTAGGGCACCACCTGCCAATACCCGCCCTGCTCGGACATTTTTTCAAACGCGCGGTGGAGGAAACCGATTTCCACATCGGAATTGACCACGGTTTCGCCGTCCAGTTCAAGCAGGAGGCGCACAATACCGTGCATGGCCGGATGCGAGGGCCCCATGTTGAGAAACATGGTTTCGCTCCGAGTTGGTTTAAGTTCCAGTGTCATGGTTTTAATTTTGGGGCCCCACCAGGGGCTGCCTTTTGCTAACCGGGTAATCTTTTCTCAAGGGGTGCCCCTGAAATTCATCATACATGAGAATTCTTTGAAGATTCGGATGCCCCTGAAATTTCACGCCAAACATGTCCCAGGCTTCCCTTTCAAACCAGTTGGCAATGGGCCAAAGGCCGGTCAGAGTGTCGACCACCGGGTCTTCTTCCGTCAAAGGCACTTTGAGGCGCACCCGGTGTTTTTTCGCGACCGAAAAAAAATGATAGACGACTTCAAAACGGTGAGGCTTGTCCAATTTGAGGCAATCCACGGCCGTGAGATCAATCAAAACGTTGAAATCAAGCTCCGGGTCTTCTTTGAGAAATTTTGCCGCTTCCACGATTTTTTCCTTAACAATGATCGCCGTATCATCCCCGCGGAAGGAATGCGTTTCCAAAACAGCTTCCCCGAATTTTTCTTTGATTTTTTCAAGAATCATGGACATTCCGCTCAAATCGCTTGTTTAGAGTGTTGTATTTTTTCCTGCAATTTCATGAGGCCGTCCAGGACGTTCTCAGGTCTCGGCGGGCATCCGGGGATGTAAATATCCACCGGAATAATCGTGTCAATTCCCTGCACCGTGGCGTAATTGTCGTAAAAACCTCCCGTACATGTGCATACGCCGAAAGCCACCACCCACTTAGGCTCCGTCATTTGCTCGTAAATCCTTTTCAGAACCGGCGCGATTTTGTGGCTGATGGTGCCCACCACGAAAAGAACATCCGATTGCCGCGGCGAAAATCTGGGGAAACCCGCACCAAAGCGGTCGATATCGTAATGGGAGCACGCCACGGACATGTATTCCATGCCGCAGCAGGCGGTGATAAAAGGGTATTGAAAAATGGAATATTTCCTGGCCCAGCCGACTATGTCATTGACCTTGGTGGTGAAAAAACCCATAGACAGCGTATCCGTGTTTTTTTCAATCATCGGATTTCAAGCGCTCCTTTTTTCCACGCGTAAAGGTAGCCCATCACCAGCACTAGAAGGAAAATCGCCATTTCAATAAAGCCCGTCACGCCCAGCTGTTTGTAAAGCACGGCCCAGGGAAAAAGAAAAACCAGTTCAATGTCAAAAAGGATAAAGAGCATTCCGAGAATGTAAAATTTAACCGGCCTGCGGCCGCGGGGAAGCGCGATGGGATCCACGCCGCATTCAAAGGGGTCGGCCTTGACAGGCGTTCGTTTCTTGGGGCCAAGAATGGAGGTCAGAATGATGAAAAGGCCCGCCAAACTAGCAGAGAAAAGAAAAAGAATACCTATTCCGGCGTATTCAATCATATCGGGATGTTCCTTAGGGCGAGCTTCGAATAAAATTCTTCGGCTCGTATAACTATTGTTAGGAAAGCTGGATTGTATAGTAATCGAAGGGATTTGTCTAGCGACCCCGTTGCCTTCCGCAACGGGGCGGACGTGCAGGCGGCCACCCGCCGCTTGGTCA
>ASOC01000074.1 GCA_000405945.1 Candidatus Omnitrophus fodinae SCGC AAA011-A17 | reverse complement strand
GTTTGAATTAAACACGCGGCATAAGTCAGGACTCCTGAAGCGTGTTCAGAACGCGCTGGGAGAGGGGGTTGTGGACGAAATTTATTTTAAAGTGGGTGAAATATGACCGCGAAGAGACAAAGGAGCGGCGGAGAATGGCAGTGATGGAAAAACAGGGTAAAAAGTACGACGCCACCACCATTCAGGTGCTGGAAGGCATTGAGGCTGTGCGGAAAAGGCCGGCTATGTACGTTGGGGACACCACTCCGCGCGGCCTTCATCATCTTGTTTATGAAGTGGTGGATAATTCGGTGGACGAAGCGCTTGCCGGTTACGCCAACAAAATCGATGCCGTTATTCACACGGACGGCAGCGTTTCCGTCGCTGACAACGGACGCGGAATTCCCGTGGATTTCCACCAAAAAGAGAAAAAATCAGCGCTGGAAGTGGTGATGACCACGCTGCACGCGGGCGGAAAATTTGACCATAAGGCGTATCAGGTCAGCGGGGGATTGCACGGAGTAGGCGTTTCCGTCACCAACGCGCTTTCGGAATGGTGTGAAGCGGAAGTGCGCCGAGACGGAAAAATCCATCATCAGCGGTATGAGTGCGGGAAGCCGACCACCAAAGTCACCGTGATCGGCAAAAGCAAAAGCACGGGAACCACGGTACGGTTTAAGCCGGACGAGCAAATTTTTAAAGTCATTGAAATCAGCTTCGAAACGCTCGCCAACCGCTTAAGAGAGCTTGCCTTTCTGAATAAAGGGCTCGAAATCACCCTTTTGGATGAGAGAAACGACAAAGCGAGCACGTTCAAATACAAAGGCGGAATTGGGGAATTTATCGAATATCTCAATAAAAATAAAAACCCCCTTCACCGGGAGATTGTTTATTTTGAAAAGGAAAAAGACGGCGTCCAATGCGAAGTCGCTCTGCAGTACAACGACGGGTACGCGGAGAATGTTTTTTCCTTTGCCAATAACATCAACACCGTTGAAGGCGGTACGCATCTGAGCGGATTCCGCTCCGCCTTGACGCGCGCGGCCAATCAATACGGGAAAACCAAAAATTTATTCAAGGGCATGGAGCAGACTCTTTCCGGAGAAGATCTCCGAGAGGGGCTGACGGCCGTGATCAGCATAAAAGTGCCCAACCCCCAATTCGAAGGACAAACCAAAACCAAGCTCGGAAACGGCGAAGTGGAGGGAATTATTTATTCTCTCGTCAACGAAAACCTGAGCAGGTACTTTGAAGAAAAGCCATCGGTTGCCAACAAGATTGTTGAAAAAGCCATTTTGGCACTGCAGGCGCGCGAAGCGGCAAGAAAAGCAAGAGAGCTTGCCCGAAGAAAAGGAGCGCTTGATTCGGCCTCGCTTCCCGGGAAGCTGGCTGATTGCTCGGACCGGGACCCGGAAAATTGCGAACTCTATTTGGTTGAGGGAGATTCCGCCGGCGGCTCGGCCAAGCAGGGCAGAGACCGCAGATTTCAAGCCATTCTGCCCTTGCGCGGAAAAATTATCAATGTCGAAAAAGCACGCTTGGACAAAGTTTTGAGCAATGAGGAAATTCGTACCATTATCACCGCCATCGGCGCGGGGGTGGGCGAAGATGAATTCGACATCACCAAGCTGCGTTATAAAAAAGTTATTATCATGACCGACGCGGACGTGGACGGGTCCCATATCCGTACCCTGCTTTTGACCTTTTTTTACCGGCAAATGAAAAAAATGATCGAGGGGGGCTGCGTTTACATTGCCCAGCCGCCCTTGTTCAAAATTAAAAGAGGAAAAAGAGAAGAATACATCGACTCGGAAGCAAAACTGACCGCGCTTTTGATGGATCTCGGATCTGAGGGCCTGCAAATCTCTTCGCTCAAGGGGAAAGAGAAGACGGTTTTTTCGGACAAGGAGGTTCGGGAAGTTCTTGTCATCGCCTCGGAGCTTGACCGCATCAAAAGCCAAATCGAGAAAAAAGGAATCGATTTTGAGCCGTACCTCAAACAGTACAAGAAAAAAGAGGGCTTCCCCCTTTATTTCGCGCGCGTGGGAGGCGGCGAATTTCTTTACTCCGACGATGAGCTCGCGGATCTGGTGAAGAAAAAGGAAAAAGAAAAAGGGAAATCGCTGGACGTAGCCATTGACGAGAAAAAGGGAGAGGAAAAAAAGGATTCCCTGGAAGTGGTCGAAATTTACGAGGCGCATGATTTGGCCAAAATAGCCAAAAGGCTGGAAAAGCTTGATGCCCTGACCATTGAAGATTACAGCCGCCAGGAAAAACCCATTTTTGAAATGAAAGAAGAAAAAAAGACGACGGAGCTGAATTCGCTCGGCGAGTTGGTGGAATATGTGAAGACCGCGGGCCGGGAAGGCTTGACCATCCAGAGATACAAGGGGTTGGGAGAAATGAACCCCACGCAGCTGTGGGAAACAACCATGGACCCGGACCGGAGAACCGTTCTCCGCGTTTCACTCGAAGACCTGGTGGCCGCGGAGGAGATGTTCACGGTTTTGATGGGCGACCAGGTTGAGCCGCGGCGCGAATTCATCGAACGCCACGCCAAAGCTGTCCGGAACCTTGATATCTAACGTAATTTGAAAGGCAGCATGAAAGAAGACGAAAAAGAAGAAAAACCCCCCGAACAGCCGGCGCAGCCGAAATCCATCTACGCCATGAATGAAAAAGTTGTGCCCGTGGCCATTGAAGATGAGATGAAGCATTCCTACATTGATTACGCCATGAGCGTGATCGTGGGCCGCGCCCTGCCGGACGTGCGGGACGGTTTGAAGCCCGTGCACCGCAGAGTTTTGTTCGCCATGTCGGAACTCGGGCTGGTGCACAGCAAGCCCCATAAGAAATCAGCGAGAATCGTGGGAGAGGTTTTGGGAAAATTTCATCCGCACGGAGACACCTCGGTTTACGACACGCTGGTGCGCATGGCGCAGAATTTTTCCATGCGCTATCCTCTGGTTGACGGGCAGGGCAATTTCGGCTCGGTGGACGGAGACAACGCAGCGGCCATGCGTTACACGGAGGCCCGGCTGGCGCAAATCGCGGATGAGCTGCTCGGAGACATTGACAAAGAAACGGTGGGTTTTGTGCCGAATTTTGACGAGTCTCTTCAGGAACCATCAGTGCTTCCGGCCAAACTCCCCAATCTTCTTTTAAACGGCTCAAGCGGCATTGCCGTGGGCATGGCCACCAATATCCCGCCGCACAATCTTTCCGAAGTGGTCGATGGAATCACGGCCCTTATTGAAAACCCGGACAGCACCATTAAGGACCTGCGCAAACACGTCAAGGCTCCGGATTTCCCAACGGGCGGATTGATTTGCGGATGGAACGGCATCAAGGACGCTTATGAAACGGGCCGCGGCCGCCTCGTGGTTCGCGCTAAGGCCGTCCTGGAAACGGGCGGTAAAAAAGAGGCCATTGTTATCACGGAAATTCCCTACATGGTCAACAAATCCAACCTCATTGCATCCATCGCGCGCCTGGTGGAGGACAAGAAAGTCGAGGGCATTTACGATATTCGCGATGAATCGGACCGCGACGGCATGCGCATTGTGATTGAGATCAAAAAAGACCAGAATTATCAAATTATTCTGAACCAGTTGTACAAGCACACGCAGCTTCAGGAAACTTTTGGCGTGATCATGCTGGCCCTCGTGGACGGCCAGCCCAAAGTTCTTAATCTGAAGCAAATGCTCCAGGCTTACATTGATCACCGCATGGAAGTGGTGACGCGCAGGACCAAATTCGAGTTGGAAAAGGCCGAGAAAAGGGCGCATATCCTGGAAGGCCTTAAAATTGCCATCGCGAACCTGGACAAGGTGATCAAGATTATCCGCTCTTCCAAAAGCCCGGACGAGGCCAGCGCGTCCCTGATCAAGAATTTCAAGCTCACGCAAATTCAGGCCAAAGCCATTCTGGAAATGCAGCTGCAGCGGCTCACGGCGCTTGAGCGCGAAAAGATCGACGAAGAGTATCTGGAGCTGATCAAAAAAATCGAATATTTAAAATCCGTTCTGAAAAGCAAAAAAAAGGTGCTGGAAATCATTGCCGAAGAACTTAAAGAGCTGAAGAAGAAAATGGGCGATGAGCGCCGCACCCAGGTGGTGGCCGACGAGACGGATATGGAAATCGAAGACCTTATCGCGGAAGAAGACGTATTGATTTCGATCAGCCATTCCGGCTACATCAAGCGCATCCCGGTTGACCAGTACCGGCGCCAGAAGCGCGGCGGCCAGGGCGTTACCGGGGCTGGCGTGCAGGATGAAGACTTTATCAAACAGCTTTTTCTCGCCTCCACGCACGACAATATTCTTTTCTTCACCAACACGGGCCGCGTTTACAGCCGCAAGGCCTATGAAATTCCGCAGGCGTCAAGAGTGGCCAAGGGCAAAGCCATTGTCAACCTTCTGGCCCTGGGACAGGAAGAAAAAGTCACAAGCTGCCTGCAGGTGAAAGAATTTGACGAAAAACTCTTTCTGTTCATGGTCACGAAAAACGGCCATATTAAGAAAACCAATCTCGCGGCTTATGCCAAACCGCGGCAGACGGGCATTGTGGCCATTGGCCTTAAAGACGGCGATCTTTTGGTCGACTGCAAAATCACGAACGGAAAAAACGAGGTTTTTCTGGCCACCCGAGGCGGCAAATCGATCCGGTTCAAAGAAGCGCAGGCGAGGGAAATGGGAAGAACCGCGGCTGGCGTGCGCGGAATGAAGCTGGACAAAAAAGACGAAGTGATTTCCGTAGAACTGGTGGACAATGAATGCTCTATCCTGACCGTCACATCCAAGGGGTTTGGGAAAAGAACAAAGTTCAAGGATTACCGCATCCAGTCCCGGGGCGGAAAAGGAATTATCAATCTCAAGGCAACGGCGAAGAACGGACATGTGGTTGATATTCTCAATGTGAGGGATGATGACGAAATCATCCTGATGACCACCGGAGGAATGGTGGTGCGGACATCGGTAGAGAGTGTCCGCCTTTGCGGAAGAAACACGCAAGGCGTTCGTGTGATACGGCTCAAAGACAAGGACCAGGTGGCTTCTGCCATACGCGTTGTGGCTAAAGAAGAGGACGAAGAAGCCAAGGCCTGAAGTTTCCTTCCCTATGCTGGACCTTAAATTCATCAAGGACAATCCCGACCAGGTTATAAAGGGGGTCAAAAACAAGGGCGTAGACCTTTCGCTGGATGAACTCCTTGCCCAGGACGAAAAACGCCGCCAAATCCTTCAAGAAGCTGAAACCCTCAAGCGTGAACGCAACAAGGCCAATGACGAAATAAGCGCTCTGAAGCGGTCCGGGAAAGACGCCACCGGCAAAATCGAGTCCATGAAGTCCATATCCCAAAAAATAGGCGATTTAGATACAAAAGTGGTGGATTTTGAAAGAATAATTCTTAATTTATTGCTAAGAATCCCAAATATACCCCATTCCAGCGTTCATGTCGGGGGACCCAAAGACAATCGAATTATTAAAGAATGGGGGCAAAAACCGACTTTTGTTTTCACACCCAAAGGCCATTTGGAGCTAGGCGAAAACTTGGGCTACTTTTCTTTTGCGCGTGCGGGCAAAATTTCAGGGAGCGGGTTTGCTTTATTCACGGGTCCCGGGGCGAGACTGGAGAGAGCTTTGATTAATTTCATGATGGATTTTCACACGGCGAAACACGGGTACACTGAGGTTTTGCCCCCGTATCTAGTGAATGCCGCGAGCATGACGGGCACGGGCCAGCTTTCGAACCTGGAAGAAGACATGTATCGTTTAAAAAATGACGACTTGTTTTTAATTCCCACGGCGGAAGTGCCGGTCACGAATATTCACCGCGACGAAATCCTTGAAGAAGACAAACTGCCCGTCAAATACGCGGCCTATAGCGCCTGTTTCCGGCGGGAGGCGGGGTCTTACGGCAAGGAAACGAAAGGGCTTACGCGCATTCATCAATTTGACAAAGTGGAGCTGGTCAAACTGGCGCATCCGGAAAAATCTTTCGAAGAACTTGAAACGCTCCGGCGCGACGCCGAAGAGGTGCTTGAGCTTTTAGGACTTCCGTACCGGGTGTTGCTGCTTGCCTCCGGAGACATGAGTTTTTCGGCCGCTAAATGCTATGACCTTGAGGTGTGGGCGCCAGGCACAGGGAAGTGGCTCGAGGTTTCCAGCTGTTCCAATTTTACCGATTATCAGTCCCGGCGCATTAACATCCGCTACCGCCCGAAGGGTGGCGGCAAGCCCGCTCTCGTGCACACGCTGAACGCCTCTGGCGTTGCGCTTCCGAGGACTGTGATTGCGATCCTTGAGAATTTTCAACAGGCGGATGGCTCGGTGGCACTGCCCAAGGTTTTGGAACCTTATTTGAAAAGCGCCTTTTGATTTTCCTGCCAACATATAAAACGCGGAAGACATGGGAAAAACTGCTGACCTGCTCCGAAAAGGCATAAAGATTTTTACCGGCATCTTGCTGCTTCTTTTTGACGCTGCCCTCATTGTTTCGTTTGTTCTTGAGTTCAAGAAGGTGCGCTGGCTCGAAGGACATGGATTGATTTTTTTATACGGGGTAGCAGCTTTTGTTCTAACCAGCCTGTTTTCCAGGGGGCGGCCCTTTCTTTATGTGTTTGCCCATGAATTGTCCCACGCCATTGCCAGTTTTATGACCGGCAGTAAAGTCCATTCGATCTATGTATCGGGAACGGGCGGAACAACAAAAACGGAAAAAAGCAATCTGCTGATTCTACTTTTCCCCTATGTTTTTCCGTTCTTTTCGGTTTTGGTCATGCTCCTTTATTGGGCTCTCGGCTGGGCCGGCGATGTTTATCGCATTCAACCGTATTTTTATTTTCTCATGGGATTCACGCTCACTTATCACTTGTGCCTCACCGTTTATTTTATTTTTAAAGGGCAAAGCGACATCCGCAAAGCGGAGCCCATTCTCGCCTTGGGGCTGGTCGGTTTTTTGAACGTCGTTATTCTTACGGTGATGGTAGGGGCCCTATTTCCCGATGTATCCGTTATGAGATTGCTGGCAAGAGGGCTTTGGTTTTTTAAGGAATTAATGTCATGAGCCGGCTCATTATCAGCATTCACATACCCAAAACAGCGGGGACTTCTTTCGGGGTGTTTTTAAAAGAAGCATTTAAAGAAAAAATGGTGTTTGTTATGCGTTGCTTTAAGTGCGGCGCCAACGTATTTGGTTGTGAGCAGGCGGGCGTTATTAACAAACATAAAAATTCTTGCGATACGCAGCATAATATTTTAATTGCTGATTTAGCGCGATTCGTGATAGCCGATCACATCAAATGTATTCACGGGCACATCTTACCAGCGGAGATCTACCCTTATTTCCCTCGGGCTCAATATGTGGTTTGGCTTAGAGAGCCTGTCGAAAGGACCGTGTCTGACTTCGAATTTGTCAAAAGGCATTCGCAGTGGGAAGTTTTTTTGAAAAAGCAGAGAGAGGCCGTGGGGAAAAATAATTTAATGGAATTTGCTTTCAATTCCAGCAACACGCAATCGTACTGGACGCATAATTTTTCGTTGAAACGGTTTTCCTTTATTGGCATTGTAGAGGAATTTGAACAAGATATTAAACGATTTAGTGACCAATTTAATATTTCAGCGACCAGAATTCCTCGAGCAAACACGAATCCGAACAAAACAGCAAAGAAATACCAGCTTGATGAAGAAACAAGAAAGGCCATAGAAAAATCAAATTTACTGGATTTTGCACTGTATGCTGATGGCTTGCGGATGCGCGGGCAAGAAAATAGAATGATTTACAGATGCCAGCGATTCATTGACGGGAGCGTTGTGGCATTGGTCCAAAGGGCCCCTGTGATCGGACGACTTATGGTGAAAATCAAAAACCGCTACCAAATGCTTAAAAGTTACTTGAAGTCGAGGTTCTTATGAGGCTTTTGACCAAAAAACCAAAAATTACGGTTATGATGCCGGCGCTAAATGTTGAAAAATATATTGGCGAGTCTATCGAAAGCGTGCTTCGCCAGGATTGGACAGATTTTGAATTGATTATTTTAGACGATTGTTCGACAGATAAGACTTATGATGTCGCACGCAGGTATTTGGCCGATGCGCGTGTCCGCCTGTTCCGAAACCGGCGGAAAAAGCGCGATGCTGACAACAGGAATTTAATTCTGCGACTTGCTCGGGGCAAATATATCGCGCCGCATGACGCGGACGATATTATGCTTCAAGGACGGCTAAAAAAACAGGTTGAATTTCTCGAATCCCACCCTGCGGTTGGTGTTGTTTTTGGGATCACTGTTGTTGCCGACCGAGCAATAACAAAATGCCTATTTATGATCCAGCCCTTTCGCGCAAATGGCGCATACCGTTTTCGATCGGGCCCTGTTAGAAAGCTACAAAACGATTTTTCACATTGCGCCTCCATGGCGACGAAAAAGACGCTTATTAAGGCCGGACTCTATGAGAGCTCCCTTCTCGTGGGGACAGATTCGAGGCTGTATCGGCGGCTTTTAAAACAAACACGATTTTATTATCTCAATCACCTGTGTTTTATCTATCGGCTCTATCCTAAAAGTTTTTTCGCCAGCTATTTTATTAAACGGTCTTTTGGAATGCGAGTCTATTTCCGTTCAGGCTCAAAGAAAGGAATATTAAAGAGCCGCGTTTATGTAGATAGGTTTTCTGTCCATCTGGGCAAGATGTCGCCGACAATGCGCGATACGCTAGCTTGGCGGCTCAATTATTATTGTGAAAAGATGAGTTGGAATAAAAAACGTGAGCGTGTAAGGCGGCTTATTCTCCCCCAAATAACAAATACCTGTGCGAACCATTTGAGCGATGCGGAGAAATACCGCGAAGGATTTTTGAAGCCTATGAGTGCGGCGCTTATTAAAAAAAATGAATTCTTAATGGAAGCAAGTTTGATTTCTTCCAAAGGCGATGGCATTCTTCTCTTTGGTCCGAGAAGTGGCTCTAATGGCGAGTGGATCCTCCCATTTATTCAAGAGGATTATTATTTTCACTCAGCCGGAGGTTCTATTCTTTATAAGAGCTGGGATGGCATCATGGCCCGAGGACTTTTGGACCCTTTGATTTTTTCCGAACCCCCTAGAAAAGCCGATGGCTCAATAGACAATCGGCTATTTTGGAATCCCCTCCGGAAGGTTGTCGCTAATCCGCCAACGCTTTTCTGATTCTCGATTACAATGACCTTGTTCCCATAATCTTTGGAAAGCTGCCAGGCAGCTGTCAGGCCCGTAACGCCCGCGCCGAGAATCACAATTTTACCCATGGGACAGTGCCCCGCCTTCAGCATTTTGCTGGACGCCCGCATTCTTCAATCGAAACACGCGTATATCTTTGTTGATAAACGGGGGCAGTTTCTTCTTGTCCAGGCAAAGCAAGAGTTTGTAGCTTTTACTTTTTTCGAGTTCTTCGATGATGATGGGTTTCAGCTCGTTGCCGCTGTCAACAACAATAAGACTCGACACTCCCGCTGATAGTAATTCCTGCGTAATCCCATTGATTTCTTCCGATCTCGGCCTGCCACAATATTTTTTACCTTTAAGATAGTACGAAACCGGCCCCCCTATCAACCCGCCCCATGTTAAGTCTATGTCGGCAAAATTGTCCGTGTAAGGTTCTATTGCTTGAGCTATCTTCCGAAAGGCATTCTCTTGCGGTTTAAATATTTTTGGAAATGATTGGATCGAATATTTTAACGGTTTTGCCGCGAAAGAAAAAAACAAAATAGTCGCCCAGAAAACAACAGCCGGATATATCCCTTTGCGCTGGACAAACGCATTGTCATCTCTCATAAAAACAATGTGAAATGCAATGACGCACGGCCATAACAAGATAGGCCAAAAATATCTTTCATACTCCGCAAAAGTGATCAAATAACCGCCGGAAAACACCGCGATCGTCATCAACGCCCAGGAATACAAAAAGGCTTTTCCCCTATTTTGACGAAAATGCCACAATAAAACCGGCAAAAAAAACACCGCAAAGATAGCAAAAACGCCCCCGTTATTTCGAAGATGGCCCATACATGCCGTAAGATTTCCGAACATTATATTGATTTGATGCGTCATGCATTGCCGGCTT
>ASOC01000073.1 GCA_000405945.1 Candidatus Omnitrophus fodinae SCGC AAA011-A17 | reverse complement strand
CATGACAACTTTTGATTAGGAACCGCTATAGGTTGACAATAACAAGGTCCCACTTTTCGGCCGAAGCAGCCTTTCGTCTTTTTCAGCGAGTTCGGTGGAGAGGTTTCTATAGAAAAAGTCTTTAGGGGCCTGATGTTCCAAATAGGGAAAGTAATCGCTGTTGATCAGCCCGGGCGGAATGATTTTTCGAATTCTCTTTGAGGTCAACATTTCGTGGATTAAAAAACCTGGCACATCCCTGATTTTGACTCTTTGAAGGTCTTGCTTGACTTCGGAGATGGCCAGTTTCTCTTCCATTAGATTCCAGTCCGGTTCAACGGGTTCAAGTGAAGCAATCATCATAATATCTTCGCCCGAAGGATGCCACACGCTGACATGCGGGAATACAGACGCAAGAGTCCGGATCACCATTTCCACAGTTTCGTCGGACATTTCATAAGTATGGAACCACTGCGCGAAGATTCCATTTTCGGTTAGATGATTTTTGACATCCATAAAATATTCCCTGGAAAATAAATTTGCCACGCCGCTCATCCAGGGGTTGGAGGGTTCGCTCACGATCACATCGTAGGAATCCGGAGCCAGCAGCAGGAAGGTTTTGGCATCCTCCTCGAAAATTCGGGTTCTCGGGGCATCGTAAAAGGCGTGGTTGTGATCCTTGAAAAGCCGGGAGGCGTCAATGACTTCTTTGGATATTTCCACGACATCAAGCCGTTCAATGGGATAAGTAAGGATAGATCCGCAAGTGATGCCGCTTCCGATACCGATATTTAAGACCTTGCGAGGTTCACGATGAAGGAGGAGGGGAATGTGACCGGTAAGGATTTCTGTTTTTAGATCTATGCCTGTGGAGGCGTCCGGCTTTCCATTCACAAAAAGAGAAAGTTTTCCCTGGGAATCCCGGATCACTGTCACTGTTGACTGGGCTCCGTCCCGGTGGTAGAGAATTTCCCATGAAGCAGCGGTGGCTTTGAAAGTCTCAAAATTTTCATAAATTTTTTGACCGCGGAATGTGCCGCGCGTAAAAGCAATTTGACTCCAGGGGGGAGTAAAACAGCCTATGCCGGCCGCAGCCACCACAGGCATGAGGCATATCAGGCCTTTGAACCGTTTTCTATTGAAAGCATTGCCGGTGTAAAGAAGAAGCCCGCCCAACGCCGCATTGATTGTATTGGCGATCAGGAAAGTTCCTTTTAACCCGAATGCCGGAATGACAAAAAATCCAGCGAGCAGGCTGCCTGCAACCGAGCCCAGGGTGTTTACGGCAAAAACCTTGCCAATGGTTTGCCCGCAATAAACCGAGTCCTTGGAAAATAGTCTGACTACTAGGGGCAAAGTCATTCCAAAAAAAAGTGTGGGGAGGAACATGACGATAAAGCAGAAGAAATATTTGATACTTTCATAGATCGGATACGTGACCGGAACATGGACAATCATGCCGTTGATTTGCCCAAAATAGTAGGGCAGGCGTTCATAGAGGGGCATTGAAATCCCCACCGACAAACCTATCCCTATTTCGGCTCATGCGAGTAAACTATAGGCAGGANGGCGGTTGATTTGCCAGTTTGCATTCGTGAGACAGGCGCTGCCCAAGGCTATGCCGGAAATGAAGGCCGCCAGCATAAGCGCAAATGAATAAGTTGAAGAACCAAGGACGAGCGCGANNAGCCGGAACCACGCGATTTCATAGAACATGGCTGTCAATCCGGAGATTCCGATCGCGATGAGGGCAAGCCGCATTTGGTGAGCGGCAACAAATTCAGATGGAATGATTGCGGGTTTGTGCGAAGGAGCAGCAACTTGAGTAGCCGGCATGATGGTTGAACGCAGGGCAATGGCCGTACCAGTTGTAGTAATACGGGTAATAGCCCCAGCCATACCAGTAATACCCGCACCAATTCCGGTAATACGGCATGTACCACCTGAAATATCCGCCCCACCAATTCCAGTAATAGCCAAAATAGCCGCCGTAATAATTCCAGTAATATGGGTAATAGCCCCAGCCATACCAGTAATACCCGCACCAATTCCGGTAATACGGCATGTACCACCTGAAATATCCGCCCCACCAATTCCAGTAATAGCCAAAATAGCCGCAATACCAATTCCAGTAATAATTCCACCAGTAGGCTGGGAAAATGTGGAAAGAACTGGTTATGAATAATCGCTGCGGATTCAGTTTGGTGAGTAAAAACTGAACAAGTGGTTCATGACTGCGTTTAGCCTTGCGGAAAACTCGGTAAGCGGATTGGGGCGGCATCGGTCTGCTTTCCTGTAACGCAGTCTGGTACTCAGCCACCATCCGCTCATAGAGGGCTTTCGTTTCCTGCTTGCTGACAGGCGTGGCAGCCAGTGCTGTGCCGTTAAACTCGCTTGGCAATATTCCTGCCAGCTGAGCTGCAACCAGAAATACAGACACTACTTTTATGATGTATCCTGATCTTAACCGCATATTGGGTCCTGTCTTCCTGCCTTTAGCTTTTGTTATCTTTATATGTATACAACACTTAAAGTATATAGGATTTTTACTCTAAATCAAATTCCTGTTTAACCGTATAAGTTTGAAATTCATAGGTGCCTACCGAGGTAATAACCCGGCTTTTTGGATTGCCTTGCGGTTTCTCAACCGTGTAAGTATAAGATCCTTCATCCAAAGTTTCGGTGGTACCGTTTGTCAGGTAATCAAATCCGCCGCCTCCCTCATCCACCGGCGTGATAATCATCCATTCCGCCTTGCGAAGACCGGCCTCCCCAAACCAAAACGCCCTGCCGATATCAATCCGTCCTTTCATTTCCCTTGTTTCGCCGGTACTGATGTCAAGAAAACTGGCCACCATGACTGCCATGGTCATCATAAAAATCAAGGTGGTGATAAAAGCGATGCCTTTTTTCCGTATAGCCTTTATCATAAATTTCTCGCGGTCACGGACGTCATGACCCGGATACTGCTTGACTTAACCTTGGTGGTTAAATCAAGGGTCACGGTTTTCCCTGATAATGTGATATTGGATGTGGGCGGAGGAACGATATTTCTTATCACCGGAGATCCATCTCCGCAGGTAAATGTGCCGTCGATATTACCGCCCTGGAGAGGCGTATTCATAAGATCATATAGCGCGGTTGAATCAAAACTACTTGAGGGACATGCCCCGTCCGTCTGGCTCTGAAGATAATAGATACTAAATTTAGAACTCCCGCTTTCTTTCACCTGATAGCGGATGGCTTTTGAAGCGCCATCCACAGTCACTGCAAAGCAATGACGGAGATCCACAACCACACCTTCCAAAGCAATATTCACACTGCCGCGCGCCTGGCTTCGAGAAATTTGCTCGTCCATGCCTTTGAGAATAGCGATGTAAGCGAAAGTTACGGCGCCGGTAAGCATAAGGAGGAGGGCCATGGCTCCTATCAGCTCAAGAAGCGTGAATCCCCCTTCAGTTGTTAACAACGAGCGTCTTGAGCCAGACATTTCTCGTGCCTCCTCCGAGTTTTGGAAAAGTAAGATTAAGCACAACTTTTTTCAGCTTGGTATTGGGATTTTGAGGAAAACTGACCACAACTTCTGTTTCATAGTCCAAAAAATTCGGGATTTCAGCCTTGGCTTCACCCACGATCTCATCATAGGGCTTATTGATAAGCGTTTCCATTTTGTTTTCCGCAAGATAATAGGCCAGATTAACGGTTTCCAAATCCTTGATGGAAGCAAACCCCATATTAAAAGCTTGCATGAGAAGGGTGGTGAAAGTAACAAAAAGGGCGGATGCCATTAAAAGTTCCAATAACGTTAGGCCATCCGCCCTTTTCGTAACTCTTTTATGAAATGCGCTGTTAAAGCAGCTCACATATTTGAAACCCCTCCCAAAAATTTCGGAGCGCTTTATATCACTTTGAGTCTCTAGTCAACACAGCGTTAGTGACGACTATATCATCTTTCGCACACGTCGCTGCTCCTGCGGCAAGCGTTAGCAGAACTTTGCCATCGGGTCCGGCAGAACCCGCGATATAGTACACTTTACCGGCCGCGGTTTTTTCGCTTTTGATTTCATAGTTAGTGCCAGCCGTTTCATGAAACTGATCCACAAAATCATTGGCTGACGAAATGATTTGAGGAGAGGCCGCAACAAGCGCCTCATACGCTGTCTTACTCACTGCTCCCGGCGCGAAATTTGTGTTAAGCGCGTAAGATTCAATGGCTGTCTGAAGCACCCTCAAATCTCCCGCACTGCGTGCCTTTCTTCCCTGTTCACTGACTCCTAAAAACCGAGGAAGCGCTATGCCTGCGATAATGATGATAATGGCTACCACTATCAGCACTTCCAACAATGTGAAACCTCCTGCTTGCCTTAATTTTTTCATTTGAGTAACCTCCTATTTTTTTTATAATTCCAACCCCTACTAAGCGCCTCCCATTTGAACTGCCTTGAGCATATCAAAAATCGGGAGCAGCATAGAAAGCATGATGAATCCGACGAGACTTCCTACAAATATCAAAAACGTGGGTTCAATCATTTCACTAAGCCGTTTCACCTGATAACCGATTAGTTTATCGTAAAAATCCGCCATCTTAAGCAGCATCTTGTCCAGCGTGCCCGACTCTTCTCCTACATTAATCATTTGAACGACTTCCACGGGAAATACTTTATCCTCTTTTAAGGTATCTCCCAGCCGGGCTCCCTTTTCTACAGCTTGAGAGGCTTTCTCCAACCCCGCCTCAATGACCGCATTTTGGGCCACCTTTTTGGAAATGATCAAAGCCTGCATGATGGGAACCCCTCCCCCTATCAGCGTGCCTAAAGTCCTGGCCCACCGGCTCAAAATGACTTTTTGATTCAAAGAACCAAACAGGGGCAATCTCAAACTCATCATGTTAAACCACCTCTTGCCCCAGGGCGTTTTCTTTATAAAACTTACCATGATAAATAGTAAAATACAAATAATTGCTATCATTAGCCAATATTTTCTAACAATTTGACTCACTCCATATAAAAAACGAGTAGGCCATGGCAAAGGTACTCCAGATTTAACAAAAATTTTGACGAAATTTGGCACAACCATGGTAACCATAAGTCCTACTATTCCTATACTAACTATAATTAAAATAATAGGATACGTCATTGCGCTCTTGACTTTTTTATTCAATTCATACTGGTCTTCAAGCAGTTTGGCATACCGGTTCAGGATAATTTCCAGAGTACCGCTGGTTTCCCCCACCATCACCAGGGTGGTGAAAAGCTCATTGAAGACCTTGGGGTATTGGCTGGCTGATTCTGAGAAGGATTTGCCCCCCTCAATGCTATTGGCAACGCCCCGAAGCACTTCCTTGAATTTCTTGTTTTTGACTTGTGAAATGATATTTTCCAGCGCGGTGAGCAGGGTCAACCCGGCTTCTATCATATTGGAAAGCTGGATGTTAAAAAAAATAAACTGCTCTTCCTTAACTTTCCCGCCAATACTAAAACCTCCCAGAAATGGCTTTTTTGAAGAAGCAGATGCCGAGGCCGGCTCGATTTTGGTGACTATGTAACCCCGGGCACTCAGCCGGTCAAGAAGCGCGTCCGGATCCGGAGATTCCTGCGTTCCGGTCATACGCTTTCCTGAAGCGTCACGCGCAGTGTATTTATAAAGCGCCATAGACAATATCTCCAATCCTCTGCTAGTCTTGAATAATTCTTAAAACTTCCTCAAGCGAGGTTAATCCCGCTTTGGCCTTTTCCAGGCCGTCGTAAACCAGATTTTTCATTCCCTGCGAAATCACATAGCGTTTGATTTCATCGCTAGAGGCCCTTTGAATGGTCAGGCGTCTTACTTCATTGTCCGGCACCAGAATTTCGTGAATAGCGATACGTCCTTTAAATCCCGTTTTGCGGCAATGTTCGCAGCCCACGGGATTGTAAAGCGTGATTTCCGTGTTGGCGTCTTTAATGCCGAGCGTCTCCAACTCCGCCTTGCTTGCTTTATATGGGGCTTTGCATTCCTTGCAAAGACGGCGGACCAAACGCTGGGCGACCAGTCCGATCACGGAAGATGTGATCAGAAAGGGTTCGATCCCCATATCTATCAAACGGGTGACAGCGCTGGCCGCGTCATTGGTATGGACGGTTGAAAACACAAGATGGCCGGTGAGAGCGGACTGAATGGCTATGCGGGCGGTTTCCTCATCGCGCATTTCTCCCACCATCACCACATCCGGGTCTTGTCTTAAAATAGACCGGAGGCCGGCGGCAAAAGTAAGCTCCACCTTGGTGTTGACCTGAATTTGACGAATCATGGGAAGGCGGTATTCAACAGGGTCTTCAATGGTGATGATGTTTTTTCCGACATCATTGATCTGATTCAAAGAAGCATAAAGCGTGGTCGTTTTCCCGCTTCCTGTCGGACCCGTGATCAAAATGATGCCGTAGGGAAAACGGATTAGTTTTCCGTAAATTTCGATGTTTTCAGGCGCCAGGCCCAAATCACTTAACCGCACGGTCATTTGGCTGGTGTCCAAAAGACGGATAACCACATTTTCGCCGTAAACCGTGGGCACGGTGGAAACACGCATATCAATCTGCTTGGGGCCAATGCGAATCTGAATGCGCCCGTCCTGAGGAACGCGGCGCTCCGCGATATCCATACTCGAAAGAATTTTGACGCGTGAAATCACCGCGGGCTGAAGCTTGCGCGGGATCGTTGAAACTTCATGCAAAATACCGTCAACCCGGTAACGCACTCTCAAGAAAGTCTCTTCCGGTTCAATGTGAATATCGCTCGCGCCCTGGCGAGCGGCTTCAAGAAAAAGCATGTTCACAATCTTGATAACAGGCGCTTCTTCAACCAGGGATTCAAGTTTTTTTACCTCGGTTTCACCTCCGGCCTCAGCCGAGATATTTCCTATTTCATTTTCAAGCGACTGCATCATTTTGCCCATGTCGTCCGAAACGCTGTAGTATTGGTTAATGGCGTTTTTAATTTCTTCTTCGGGCGCCAGACAGGTTTCGATATCCAGTTTGGTTTTGAGTTTCAGTTCATCCGTGGCAAAAATATTCAAAGGATCCGCCATGGCCACGCTGATAGAATCTCCGACCCTGAAAATGGGAATCAGCGTGTATTTGCGGGCCAAAGCTTCGGAAACCAGCGACACGACTTCGGGCATGATGATAAAGTTGGAAAGACTGATGAAAGGAATGTTGAGTTCGTCGGCAAGATGCGTCATCAGCACATCTTCGGAAACAAACCCAAGTTTAAGCAGCACCTTGCGCAAAGGTTCGCCGGCCTTATGCGCCTCCTTTTCGGCTTTTTCAAGCTGAATAGGCTGCAGCATACCTTTCTCGACCAACTGCTCACCCAGATTTTTTTTGGTCTTTTCAGCCATGATTAATCCGTCACTTGCTCGCAGGCTGAAAAAAAGTCCCCGGCTTTTTTGATTTTTTCGAGCAATGTCTCAAACTCGACAGGTTTACAGAGGTAATCAAAAATGCCTTCGTCCTTAAAAAGCGCCTGCACGGCCCCGCTACGGCCTCCGCTGATAATCATCACCGGGAACCGGGCTTTACCCGATGTGTCGTTTTTCGGAACAAGCATTTTTTTTATTTCCAGAAACAAGGCTAATCCGTTTTTTTGGGGCAAGTCCACATCCAACAAAAGCAAGTCGGGTCTAAACGAATAAAAAATGCGGAAAAAAGCTTTTGAATCATGCGCCATCGCGGCGGAGAACCCAGCGCCTTCGAGCCGGATTCTCGTCAGATAGGACAAATCAACGTCATCATCCACAATCAAAATCCTGAGCGGCTGGTTCATGGGATGCTTTATTATTTCTTTAAAATTTTATCAACCCGCTCAACCAGCGCTTTGATATCAATCGGCTTGGTCATGAAATCCGTGGCCCCTTCCATGCGGAACATTTCCTCCATCATCGGAGCCCTTCCGGTGATCACAATAACGGGGACTTCCCTGAGAAGGTCGTTGCTTTTGTCTTTTTCGCCGAAACGGATGGCTTTAAGCGCTGTGAAGCCGTCCATATGCGGAAGGAACACATCCATCAGGATCAGGTCAGGGCGTTCTTCCCTGGCTTTTTTCACGCCGTCGTCACCGCGTAACGCCATCACCACGTTATAGCCACTTTGCCTAAGCCGCAGCTGAATAAGCTCGCTCAACTCAGCGTCATCTTCAATCACAAGAATTTTTTTATCCGCCATTTCTACCTCCTTCGTTACCCTGCCTTTAAACGCTTCCGGCAGGAAGCGTGAAAACAAACCTGCTGCCCTTGCCCACCTCAGATTCCGCCCAAATCCGTCCTCCGTGAAGCTCCACAATTTGTTTGGAAATAGCGAGACCCAGTCCCGTCCCTCGTATCTCGGTTCCCGGATGATGATGCCTTAACTGCTCAAATTTATCAAAAATCTTCACCAAATGCTCGGAAGGGATTCCCACACCCGTATCCTCCACGGCCACCTTGATTTGCAAATCCTTAACGGCCATGCGCAAGGTGATACTGCCCCCCGGCGGGGTGAACTTGATAGCATTATCGACGAGATTCATCAAGACCTGAACCAGCCGGCTTTTGTCCGCATGTATAAATGGCCTGCCGCTATCCGGCTGGCAGACCAATTGTACCCCTTTTTTTTCAGCCAGCCCCCGCATAGAGTCAGCCACTTCCTGAAT
This sequence comes from Candidatus Omnitrophus fodinae SCGC AAA011-A17, assembly GCA_000405945.1. GTDB lineage: Bacteria > Omnitrophota > Omnitrophia > Omnitrophales > Omnitrophaceae > Omnitrophus > Omnitrophus fodinae. The sequence goes on along the minus strand of ASOC01000073.1, from coordinate 1,616 downwards.
AATCGACAACAAATCATGCGGCTGCTTATCCATGCGCATACGGCCCGCCTCCAGTTTGGAAAAATCAAGCAAGTCGTCAATTAAAAGGGCCAGACGGTTGACATTATTTTTGGCGATTTCAAATACCCTGTCGCCCTGTTTTTCGCCCATTTTCACCGCGCCGTCCGAAATCAGGGCTATGCTCTCACGGATTGAATTAAGCGGCGTCCGGAATTCATGACTCACGGAGGCGATAAATTCGGATTTTAATTGGTCCAGCTTTTTCAATTCTTCATTCGCGCGTTCCAGCGCGATATTCTTTTCCCGGATTTCCTGCTGAAGCCTTTCTCTTTCTTTTTTGTCCGCATGCTTGGTCATGGCATCTTGGACCACGCGGGGAAGCGTAGTCAGGTAAACCTCGTCCTTGACCAGATAGTTGTAAACACCCGCCTGCATGGCCTCAACCGCCAGCTTTTCATCACCGGCACCGGTCATAATCACAAAGGGAGTATCGCAGCCGCGTTCTTTCAGCGTTTTAAAAATGGTCAAACCGTCTTTGTCGGGAAGATTGTAGTCCGAAAGAATAATATCCAGCGGCATGGCCGCGACTTTCTCAAATGCCTGCGCGGCAGTCTCGGCAATCTCAATCCTGGCGGCCGGGAAAGACTTTTCGAGCATTTTCAGAGTCAAAAAGGCATGGTCTTTGTTATCCTCAATCACCAGGATTTGAAGTGCTATGCTTTTATAAAGATTAATCATGGCAGAATCTCGGCAGGCATCTAAAAGAGGTCCCCCAGGTTAAAGACCCCGAAAATCCAATCCCCGCCCTTCAGATATAGGGTTATAGACCGATTAATAACAGATGAACAACGTTAAGTTTACATCCCGTACTATCCATTTTCAAACAACTATTTTCAGCTTTCACGGAGGATTTGTTAACGCATGATAACCGGGACATGGTCTAAAAAAGCCCTTTATTTTTTATTTTTTCTTTCCGGAATTTGCGGACTTGTCTATGAAGTCTTATGGGCCCGATACTTGGGACTATTCATCGGGAACACAACTTACGCGCATGCCATTGTTCTGGCATCTTTCATGCTTGGGCTGGCACTTGGAAATTTATTTTTCGGAAAAATGGCTGACCGCACCGCCAATCACCTTACCTGCTATGCCTGGCTGGAAATTGGCTTGGGATTGTATGCCATCATCACTCCGAATATTTTTCTTTGGCAGCAGCCTGTTTTTTCAGCTCTTGGTAAAATAGCACCCATTGGCTCGCCTTTTCTTCAGATTCTCAAATTAGCCCTGTCTTTTCCGGTCATCTTATTGCCAGCCTTTCTCATGGGTGGAACACTTCCTCTTATCGCTAAAATTTTTATCCGTGAAATAGGCAATGTGAAAAACGAGGTGGCAAAACTTTACGCTTTCAATAGTTTCGGGGCCGTGGTGGGGTCCCTTTCCAGCGCCTTTTTCCTGATCCCAAAGTTTGGCCTCGATTTTTCCGTATCCATCGCCGCCATCACCAATATTGTCATCGGAATCACGGCCATTGCCCTGCGTTCAACCATCATGCCGGCTACTCAAGTTGCTGCTCCTTCGCACAAACCCGCAATCATTCCATCTGAATTTGTTGCCGC
>ASOC01000072.1 GCA_000405945.1 Candidatus Omnitrophus fodinae SCGC AAA011-A17 | reverse complement strand
CAACCTTAAAATACTCAAAAGCTTCACAGCGGAGGATGCCCCGGGCTTGCCCGGGGGAACCGGAGCAGTACCAGCCCGGGGTGCCATGCCCCGGGCTGGTGGCGGCGGAACGAAGTGGAGCCGTCCCTTGACCGGGGCTGATGTGGCTTTTATGGCCGTGGTCAAAGCGAATGCGTACGGTCACGGGCTGATTCCTGTGGCCGGCGCCCTGAGAAATCAGACGGAATGGTTTGCCGTGGCCTCGCTCAAGGAAGGCGTGCTGCTCCGGAAAAACGGTTTTTCCCATCCCATCCTGATATTCGGGCATCTTGCGCCGGGCGAAATTCAATCCGCTCTTGACTGGGACTTGACGCTGAGCGTCTCTTGTTCCGAGTACGCGGGCTGGGTCAATGAAGCCGCGGCCCGTTCGGGCGTGAAGGCTTCCGTGCATGTGAAAGTGGATACGGGCATGGGAAGATTCGGATTTTCTCCGGAAACCGCGGAAGATGAAATCCTGAGGATAGCGGCGCTTTCCCATCTTATTCTTGAGGGACTTTACACCCATTTCCCGCAGGCAGAAGCCGTGCGGGATTCTTTCACTCTGGAGCAAATCAGCCGGTTCGGCCGGCTCAAAGAGGATTTAGCCCGGCAAGGCATTCAGTTTAAATGGATTCACGCTTGTGGAAGTTCAGGCATCGTCAATTATCCGGAGGCCCATTTTAATCTTGTCCGGCCCGGCCTTATGCTTTACGGTCTTTATACCGATATTGCGTTGAGCGGAAAAATAACCCTTAAACCCGTTTTGTCTCTGCGCGCCCGATGGGCTATGATTAAAAAAATTACGGCAGGGACTTCCGTGGGATACGGCCGCTCCTTTGTCAGTGATAGAGACACGCAAATCGGCGTTCTTCCCGTAGGTTATAGCCACGGATATGCTTGGGCCTTGAAAAATAAATCCAGGGTGCTTTATCAGGGCAAGTCCTATCCTGTTGCCGGACGCATTTCCATGGATACTATGGCCGTGGATCTCGGGCCCGGTACCGGGGCCTCGTTGGGAGACGTTGTCACCCTAATCGGCCGGGAAAATGAAGCGGCGGTCACTGTCGAGGAATTGGCTGAAAAAAGCGGAACCATTCCGTATGAGGTGGTGACGAGATTAAGCCCGTTTTTAGAGCGAGTGTATTCGGACCCTCTTCTTTGACATCCATTGTGCGCTACCAAATCAAGCACTTCAAAACCCTGAAATCCACCAATGACAAAGCGCTTGTCCTTGCGCGCAAGGGCGCGCCGGAAGGCGTTGTGATTCAGGCGGATTATCAAACTCGAGGCCGCGGCAGAGACAAGAAAAAATGGATTTCTCCCCGGGGATGGAATCTTTTGTTCAGTATTCTAGTGAGGCCTCAAGTCAAAGCCCATCAGGCGCCGTTACTCACGCAACTCGCGGCCCAAGCAGTTCAAAAGGTGCTCACCGTTGCATGCCCCGAGACTAAGGTGAAGATAAAGAAACCCAATGATGTCCTTATGAATGGAAAAAAGATATGCGGAATCCTTGTGGAGAGTAGCAGTACGGCCGGAAAAATTGATTTTGTTGTGGTGGGAATGGGGGTCAACGTCTTTGGCAATATAAGCGGTAAAATAGCGGGATCGACCTCGATTTATGAAGAAACAGGCGAAAAAATGGAGAAAAACAAAATTCTCGACCAAATTTTGTCGGCTTTCAGGCAAAAATGCGCTGAAAGCTTTCAGCATAGCTAAGAGTGCCTATATAATAGGAACTAACTAAAACTTCTTTAATGAATCGATAATATCAACTTAATTATGCGTAACATGTTTTGGTATATAGACATAGGTAATTCGAGCATTTCCGTGGCCCGGGGAACGGGGCATGAATTGCGTTTTTTCCGTGAATTTAATGATAATAATATCCCAAAATTAGTGAGTTTAATCGCTAGTTATGGTAGACAATTTAACAATACGGTCGTTATTTGTAGCGTTGTCCCAAAAATAGAAAAAATGGTCTGCTCACAGTTAAAACGTTATAAAACATTAAAATTCAAATGCTTGGGAAAAGATGTCCCGATCAAGATTGCTTCGAAATACCTTAGTTTCCAACAGCTAGGCAATGACCGCAAGGTAAACGTCTACGCAGCTCTTAAACGGTGGGAACCGCCTTTTCTGATTTTAGATTTTGGAACCGCCACCACGATTGACTATGTTTCATCGAAGCGTGTTTTTGAGGGGGGGCTTATTGTTCCGGGGGGTCAAATCATGCCTCGATCTTTTGCATGAAAAGACAGCTCTTTTGCCGCACGTACGAATTAAACCTGTCCCTTATTTTTTGGGACGTTCCACGAGCGCCGGCATGCTTTCCGGAGTTTTGAACGGTTACGGAGCCATGGTGGACGGTTTGATTCGTGAATTTAAAAGACGGTATGGCAAAGATTTAAAAACTATAGGAACAGGCGGGCTTGTCGATATTGTAGTAAAATACTCCGGCGGTTTTGACTACGCAGACCCGATGCTCACGCTGCGAGGGATAAGAGCTGTTTACCAAGACTGGTGCTCATCCGGCCCCAAGGGGCTGTTAAAGAGGAGGCAGAAATAAAGTCATGGCTGATGAAAATCAAGTAAAAACCGAATCATCTCCTGCTTCATCCAGAGACCGCAGGACTATCGGCGGGCTTTTCGTCAATAAACAGCTTCTTAAAAGATACGTGATTCTCGTAGTGGCTATCACCATGATTTCTTCCTGCCTTATCGGTTTCGTCATTCATCAAACGATCAAGCAGTCCCTGGAGAACGAGGCCCGGCGGGGTTCGAAAGTGAGCGTTTATGAAGTGCTAATGGACGTCAACAGTGTGCTTCTGATTCGTGTCTTTCTTATTCTTTTTGTTTCTGTCCTGGTCACCGGAGTGGCGGGCATTTTATTTTTGCACAGAATCGCTGGGCCTCTTTACAGAATCCGCGGCGTGCTTAAAAGTCTGGCTGACGGTAAAATTCCGGAGAAAGACGTTAAATTAAGAGAAGGTGACTTTTTTATTGAAGTGGTGGATGAGCTCAACCGGGCTTTAAAAAAGCTGCGGGAAGAGAGAAAGTCCCAGCATTCCTGACACAAGAATTTCCCTCCTGATTACATAACTCTATTTAAATCAATAAGATAGACCGCACCAACTTCATCAAAGAATTTCGCTGCCAGCCTTGTTTTTTCCCCATTCAGCAGGTATAATTCCTATACATCGTTAAAGATATAATCTATTTAAATCAAATAGGTTATATTTTTTTTTAGATCCATAATTAAATCCATGAAAAAAAGTCCTTCAGTGATTCTTATATCTTGGGTGCTCTTGCTTTGTTTTTCCACAAGCACGGTGGTCCAGGCAGCGCCTCTGATTTCAGAGCCTGTTGCTTATCCTTCTGCCAAACAAACTTCGGCCTGGAATTTGGAAATTCCGGCTCAATGGGGCAATGAAGTTGAAAGTTTCGGAAGCCAGACCGCGGCGCCCATTTTTTATATCCAGGACGCTCATTGCGATTACCAGGCGCAGAAAAGCATCGCCGCGCTGATTGAAAATTTAACCGCTGAGTACCGGGCAGTTCACCCCGGGGCGTCAGTGCGCATTGCTTTGGAGGGCGCGTCCAACCAAATTGATCTCCAACCGTTTCGTGAATTCTCCAAATCAGAAACCGGGCGGCAAGTGAATGACTTCTATATGCGCAAAGGCTTGTTATCTGGAGCTGAATTCGCGGTTTTGAATTTGGGGGAGGGAGTGTCTCTCCAAGGCATTGAAACTCCGGCGATTTACCGGCGGAACCTGGAATCTTACCGGGCGGCTTCGGATGCGTCGCGTCAAGCGGCCGGGCTAATCGGTCAGCTTAGAGAAAATCTGGACAGGGAAAAAGCCAAGATATTTTCACAAGAATTACTGCTGGTGGATGAAACTGAAAACCGCTTTCACGACCGGAAGCTGGGGCTTCTTGAATATTTGGCTTTTCTTATTCAACACGCGGCATCCGCGTTTGATTCGAAAGAACCGTGGATTCAACGGTTTCCCCACCTTGGGAAATTGGAAGAAATACGGCGAGCGGAAGAAAAAATTGATTTCACGCGGCTTCAAAATGAAATTGAAAAAATCTTGTCATCCCTCGCGGCCGGGTCTGGCGGGCTGGCGGAGAAAAGGCTCGCTTTCTGGCTCGAAGCCCGAAGCACTGGAGATTATGCCCGCTTTTTCGGGACGTTAATGAAAGACGCTTCTGAGATCAAGCTTGACCTGGCCGGATATCCGGAAGTGAAGCGTTATGAAACCTATTTGCGTTTTTTTGACGCGATCGACGGCCCGAAAGTTTTTCAGGAATTGGAAGCGTGGACCGCTGAAATCAAAGCGTCCCTTTACCGTTCAGAGCTTGAGAAGCGAAAAGACGAGTACGGCGTTTTACTCAGGTTTGCGGACAAAGTGGCGCGGCTGGAGGCGACACGCGCCGAACTTGAGGCCTGCGAGAATGCGGTCCGGGATAAAAAAGTAACCGCGGATTTGAGTTCAAAGCTTGCCCCCGCGTTCCAATTCTACACGGACGCGAAGCATAGGGACAAAGTTTTATTTGATAACCTGCGGACTTTACTTTCCGGTGATCAGTCAAGAAATAATGAAGCAACTCTGACTTTTCTTGTGACCGGAGGTTTTCACAGCGATGCCCTGGGGGGATTTTTCCGCCAAGAGGGAATTCCATACCGGATGCTGGCCCCGCGCTTTGAACACGGAGAGGGAGATTTCCCTTACGCGGAGTTGATGCGCGGACGTACTTCGCCGCTTCAGCAAGTGGCCGTCGCCTTCAAGTATGACGTCGCAAGGGCGCTGGCGCAGGAAAATCTTGTTAAAGTGAATTTTGGCCTCGGCCGCTCGCCAGGGCCTGCAAAACCAAGCCGCCAACCGCGGCTCGGACAAGCTGGCACGGGCCGAGCTCTTTTTTACAAATTCCGCCTCAACTCTAGCCTTCTGAAAACCGGTCCCGGAAAAATAAAAGGCAGAGAACTTATTGAAACGGAATTTTCCGCCTCTCCTTTTTCGGTTAAAACCAACCAGGGTAATTCCAGGAAACCGTCTTTTAAAGAGATTCTAAAAAATGCCATCCGCCGTAAGGATTTCGGAAGCTTCAAGGCTCTTTTCGCGCAGACACAGGCCATCCGCCAGGGCCTGCAAGACCAAGCCGCGGAAGGCGGTCCGGATATGCAGGTCTTGAAACCGTTGTCCGGAGGTGATGAGAAAATCCGGATCTTTGGGTTTCTTGATAAAACGCTTCTCAAACAGGCTTTTGACGCCTTGTCTTCCGGAAACGCTGACGCTGAATCTTTTGCGCGCGCGGTTGAAGAGGCGGAGAAAAAAGCTGTGTTGGGTTTTTTTAGGGAAAAGGAAGAATTCTCACTTTCGACCCGGCTTAAGACCATTGAGACGAGAAAAGCGAAATTTCTCAAAACTGTTTCCGAAGGGAAAACCTCGGCGGAAGAAGTGGCGAATAAGTTGATGAATAAACTTGCTTTACAAGCGTTTCTCGAACAGCCGGCAAACCGTTTTGAATTATTAATTGCCCACCGCAAAGCCCAGCAACTATTCGGTGCCGCCGAACAACCCGCCGCTTTAGCGGCCAGCCTTGGTGCGAATCCCCTGCATTTTGAAGATCCCATGGCGTTTCAGGAGCTTGTGGACACGCTCCGTCAAAAATTTGAAAATTATTTCCGCGACGTACGTGTATGGAGTTACGCCCCCGCGTATCAGGATGAAAATGATTTACTGAAATACGCTTACGCCATGGTTTACGTGTATTCTCTGGAGGATGTGTTGACTGCCTTCGGGCAAATTCGCACGATTTTTAGCGCGGAAAAAGATTTTGCCCACAGCGCGGGCGCGATGTTTGTCGCAGAGTCGGATGTTGAACTTGATGAGTCAGTTCATGAGCTGAAAATAAAAATGCTTGATGAAGCCGCGGCTGATATCTCCATTCGGACCATGAAAAACCACGCGATTAAACGGTTTGAATCCATGGATTTTGAACCCGAACTTTTGGACGAATCGCAGCCGGAAGTTTATGCGGAAGGTGTGAAGCGTCTTGTGGCGATTCTTCAGGCTTACCGTGAAATTGCCTCACGACCCAATTGGGCTTATCGCTACAACGAGCAGGCAAGCCGGAGCATGCTCGATCCGGATATAGCCAGAGACATTAGGACCGACATGATAACTAATTTGACGACTGCTGAGGATGTCGCGGAGAAAACATTAACGAGTTCATGGCCGCGTCTTGCAAGAGAGGCTCGATCAGAATTGCTTGAGACTATTAATTTTGCTCACTGGGATTCGCTTGTTGTTCGCCGGCTTTTCCGTGAAATTCTAAAAGATGCTTTCCCGAAAATGCGTCAAGCTTTGAAAAAAACAGGAACTGATGAAGCGCGCGAGCTTTTAACTTATATTGCTGATCCATCTGGGGCTCAGGGGCCAACCGCGCAAAGTTTAGGCCCAGGTATTTCGAAACTGGAAAAACTCGAGGCTGCTTATGCTGAGCTCTATGGGGGGAAAATTGTCAAAGGATTCAAAGTTTTATTGCGCGTTCGGGGTTGGTATACGACTGACGGTTATTTTTATCCGTCGAAGCTGACTGATATTTCCATGGTGCTTTTAGCCGCGGAGCTGAAGCCCGGAGAGAAACTCCTGGATTTGGAAAGCGGAGATGGACGGGTGGTTTTGGCTTCCGCGTATCTTCTCGGAGCCGAGGCCCACGGCTATGAAACAGACCCAACCTTGAGGAATGCCAGTGAAGCGATGATTAATCATCTTGTGGTCAGGCCTGAAACCAAAGATGAATTTGATCGCGCGAAGACAAAAATATTTGCGGAGACATTTCTCAAAGATGATGTGGATTGGTCCCAATACGACGTGATTTATTATTATGACTTGGGCATGGATTTTGAAAAAGAACCCGGTCTTTTTCAAAAATTCATAGCCAAACTCAAAACCATGAAGCCTGGCGCGCGATTCATTATCCACCAAAACACAATATTTGATGATGACTCGCTTTCCTTTTTAAAACATATCGACACCTTGCAGTTCACGGAAAGAGGGCGGCCCACGCAGATTTACCGCAAGCCGCTAGTCCGGAGCGCGGGCAATGCCGCCGCCCTCGATGAAGGGCAGAGAAAAGCTCTTGATTTTGGAATTTCATCCGCGCTTGTGGCGCCGGGCTTGCGGTTAGATGAACTGGGCGAGGGGTATTCGGGCTCGCATTCCCGTGAGAATAAAATTCAATGGTGGCGGCACAATCACGAACTAGGCAACCAGCGCACCAACCAGGGTGTTAAACAAATGGCCGCTCAAAGCGAATCAAAACTGCGTGATGAATTTAGAACTTATTTTACGGGCAAAGTCCCTGATGACACGGATGGCCGGTGGTATGCGGCGCATCAATTACTGCATGACGTTTTTCTTGTTTCACTGACCGAAGATCAGCGAAGGGAGTTTTTTTATCTTGTCAAACACACTTATGATGCTTACACGGATTTTTCCCTGTTGTTGGCAACATCAACCGGCAGACCGTCGCTTTTATATTTTCCTGTGGATAAGCATATTCTTGATGATTTAAAAGTTGATCCGCTGAAAACCTCCGAAGGCCTTATTATCATGAGCGAAGCCTTTGCCCGGCTCGGAGGCCATTATCTCGGACTGACTTATCCCTCCGATTCTCCCAACCGTTATGATTTTCACGAAAGTGTTTTTCGTCCCTATTTTGACAAAATCGGATTAAGAGTTCAAGCTTCAAGCCTTGGAACAGAACAGAGGCCGCAGGCATTTTGGGATGTGGTGCAGGAATGGAATGAGCGTTACCAGAAGGAAGGGAAACATCTCGCTTTTCAGCAGCAGGAGATCAACCTCCTTGGAGGCATTGGGTCTATTCTCGAATTTGACGCCTTGAAACAAGTGATCAACGCCCTGGCCGGAGGCCAGTATCCCGGCCTTTCAACCAGAAACTGGATTGAATCGCCAGAGGAATATCAAGTCATTCTGGCGCATTTGCGCGACAGCAATATCATTGGCCCCGAAGATGAGGCGTCTCTGAACAAAGCATTTGAATTTCTTGATTTTGTTTCCAATCTTTATCTTCAAAACCACCTTACCGGTCCTTTGCGCCGGGAAAATATGGAAACATTCTTGAGTATCCTGGCTAGTGAGCGCGGAGGGACATTGCACAGCCGTGAAAATATTGACCAGGCCATGGAACAATTTTACAAAGAATTCTACGGCCACGCGGAAACTGCTTTTGAAATCGTGACGCGGGCTATTCCCGCCCTTTATCAAAGACGGTATGCTGCCGGTCCCGAGCAGGTGGAGACATTGGACGACAGTTTCGTGATCAACAAGCGGCAAGGCCTTCACTTTGACTTGAAAGAAGGTTTTAAAGAAGGCGAGATCAGGGAAATCGATTTCATGCCGGGGCAAGACCCCAATGCGTTTATTCAACAGCATCCGGAACTTTTCTTCAGGGCTTTCGAACACGCGGCCGCCTATCAACTGCCCGTCAGTCCGGAAATCGCCAAAGCGCTTAAACATAATCTGGGCTTTTTTGCTCAATTCATTGAACAGGAGAAAGCCCTGGCGCATTCGGTCGCTTTGGTTGAGTTAAACGGCTCTTTCCGGAATATTTTCAGAACGCCGAATGACATTTCAACCGTGATGTGGCAAATGCATCATCTCGGAATTCTTGACGCTTATATTCCCCATTATTCGCGGATCCGCAACCTTTTCACCGAATTAGTTCACCGCTTTTCCGTGGATATGCACACCATGTACAACATCGAAGTCATGGAACAAATGGCCGCGACGACCGACCCTGCCTTTAGCCTGGCCAGTGAGACTTACAAAAAAATACGCCTGAACGCGGATCAAATCATGCTATTGCGTTTTGCGCTTTTATTCCATGACATTGGGAAAGGACTTTATTCCCAATTTGGTCCCGGCCACGCCGTGACCGGTGCTCAGGATATTGTGCCGTCAGCTCTGGAACAAATGGGTTTGCGGGTTGGACAAATCAGACAGGTCGCTTGGCTGGTGCGCTATCACATGGCGCTTAACGCGGCCGCGGACAGGGTCAAGGATCATCCGGACGAACTTTACCAGAAAACCATGGAATTGATGTCCGACCCGGGCATCAATCAATTTTTGCTGAAAGGTTTGTTCGTGATGTCATTCGCGGACAAGTTTGGGGTGGACCCCGACAGGCGTGAATTTTTGTTGAGGCAGGGTAGAAATTCGCCTTTGGCCGCGCTTGATACCCTGTATCTTGCCGGTTCCCGCATTTCGGCTCATCCTGCCCGAGACAGACGGCAAATGCTGGCTGAATTGATGGAGCGAATCCGCGAGAAGGACGAAGCGTATGCCGCGGAGATTAAACCCCGTATCGAAGAAGCCATGGCCGGGGATTCCGTAAGCAGCCTTATGGATGCTTATCTGCAGGGAGTGGATTCGGAAGAACTCAAATCCGAAACCATACGTCAGGAAATCCTTCAAGGTTTCGCGCCGGATAATTTTAGCGCGCTATTTCAAAATTATCTTTTCCTGGTTCCTGTCAATTACATGAAGACTTTGGACACGGAACAGGTGTTACGGCGGCTTATTTTCTTAAGGCATATCGAGGTTTTGAAAAATCACGGCATTAAAACAGCGCTCGTGATGTTCGAACCCTTTCATCACCAGCATGAAACGTTTTACGAAGTGATTGTGGGACTCACGCATGATGAGCCCGGTCTTGTGGCGAAGTTGACCGGGGCGCTGGCGGCGAATGGAATTGATATTAACGGCGCGGAAGTGAACACGTCTAGACTCGGTCTCGGAATGGACCGTTTTTTTGGATTTGTGACTTCTCCGGTGGAGGATTTTAAAGACCTTGAAAGAAATGTGGGCTCTGACATGAGAGCCCTCATTGGGGGAGAGGTAACGGTGCGGGGATTGTTTGAAGCAAAAGGTCAGGTCTACGGCTCGCGGAAAAAAATAGTGGGTTTGCTGGATCGTTATCCAAGTATCCGGTTTGAACAAAATGCCGAGGTCAGCGGAATGCCCGTCAATGTATTGGATGTGTCCGCCATGGACCGTGTGGGACTGCTGCATCTGATCACGGATCTTTTTGCCCGGAACGGAATCAATGTGGTGAAAATATCCGCGGCCACGTACAACTATATGGCCGAGGACGTTTTTTTTATCAACAAAAACGGCCGGCCATTGAGAGCGGAGGAACAGGCGAAAATTGCACAAGCTTTGTTTGATTTACTCAATAGAGAAATAATTTTCGGCGCTGCTTCGCTCGGACAGCTTGGTCAAGCCGCGGAAGGCGGCTCGGGGCGGCAGGCCCTGGCGAGC
>ASOC01000071.1 GCA_000405945.1 Candidatus Omnitrophus fodinae SCGC AAA011-A17 | reverse complement strand
GAGCGGTACGGTCTTTCTTGAAGACGGCAGACAGGTGCGGGTTGGAAAAAATGTGCTGCGCGATTCCATGCGGTCCCATAGCGCCCGGCTTGTTTTCTGCGTTTCAAGGAGCAAAGAAACAGCTTCGGTGGTGCGCGAGCTTTTGGCCCAGTCCCAGGCCGCGGCCTGATATTTTCCTTTCAAGTAGGAATTCCTTCCGTTTGTGGTAAAATACCGCTTTTGAAAAACTTCCGAGAGGCGGATTTTATGTGCGATTATCGTGAACGCTCCACGGCTTTACAGCCGTGGCATCTTTGTCTACAGGGTTCCGTGGAGCGTCACCCTGAACCAAAGCCATTCATCCACGGGGTTACACCTGCGGCTTTCTGGTTCATGGGTAAATGTATCAGTTTGTTGCTGCTTGCCTGCGTGACGGCTGCTGGATTGGCGGATACCGCGCGCGCGGCGCTTAATTTTTTGCCGCCGGTGCGCGAATCCAAAGCCTACCAGGAATATAAAAAACGCCGCCCTTCGGAGCTTTCCAGCATCCTTTATCTGATTGACCGTTTCAAGGGAACGAAAGTAGAAGTTCTCTATGACGGCACTTTTTACAGCGCGGAGGTGGCGGTGCCGATAGCCCGGTGGTTTCTGGCGGTTAATTACAAGAAGCAGACCGCTGAACAATGGGTCAAACAGTATTGCACCTCCACTTTTTTGTACGGAAACCCCGTACGCGTGAAATTGCCCGACAACACCTTCCGTTTATCCCGCGACCTACTGCTTGAAGAGTTGGCGGCATTGAAACAAGTTGAAGCCGAAGATGGACAAAGACCAGTTTGAAGCGTTAGCTCCCCAGGAGCAGGCCAAAGTTTTTTATCAAAGCTCCTTTCAGGAAAGGGGTGACCTTTTTCCGTATTGCCATCAGCCGGACACCCTGACTCGCTCCCTTTCTCCCGAAGAACTGTATCTCCTCACGCGGGAGCTTGACCGCGAAGAACTCACCGAAGTCATCCGTTACGCCAATCTGGAACAACTTTTCTTCCTTTCCGACATTGACTGTTGGAAAAAAGACCGGGTCAGCGGAAAAAGATTCGCGGGCTGGCTGCACGCGCTGATCGGCGCGGGCTCACAGAATTTCGTGCGGTGGTTTGAGGAAATGGATTATGAGATGGTGGTAACCGGTTTTAAAAAAATGATCAAAGTCGTGAAACCTGAATGGGAATACGCGCTGGATGAGGTGCTGGGCGATTCGCCTTATTTCACGCTGGACAACATGTACTACATCCTGGTCGAAGAGGATGACCTGGCGACGGTCAAACAGGCCATGGAAAAAATTTTTGAGCATCACCGGGGAAAGTACGTGGCGCTTCTTGAAGGGATTTTGAATGAAATCGAGGATGAAATTGAGGAAGAGGCTTACCGCCGCAGGGAAATGCGGCTGGCGGAACACGGCTTTCCGGACCCCGAAAGAGCGCGCCATATTTATTATCCCATTTCGCGAGAAGATTTTGAAAAATTCCCCCTGAAACAAAAGACGCAGCACTCGGAGCCTGCCGCCATCGCCCATTATCCCAGCGCCTGGTCCGAGAGCCGGCTTTTTCTTGATGACGCGCTGGCGCTTCTTCAGGAAGAGGGTGGGGAAGTCCTCGAGGGAGTCCGCGAAGAGCTGATGTGGCTTTCGAACAAAGTGGTTGCCTGCGAGGGCATTGACTTGAGCTCGGAGGAGCGCGTGCGGCGTGGCGTGGAAAGGGCAAGACACATGGTCAATATAGGGCTCGAGGATTTGAGCGGTGGCGACGCGGGCAAGGCTTGTGATATTTTGAAACACCGCTGGCTGGAAATCATTTTCCGCTGGGGCGCCGGCGTGCTGCAGGGGCTAAGGGGCGAGGCCTGGGGAATTGTGAGCAAATACTGGAAAGACGACGCCAAAGTTTGTTTTGATTTTCTTGACGCTCCCTACGAGGGGATTTTTAAAGGGGTTCTGCAAGGAGGAGGCTTGAGAAATTTCACTCCGTCCGGTTTGCCCCTGTATTGCGAAGAAGAGAAGGGAGATCTCGGTTTCAGGGAATTCCGCAGCGCGCGTGATATTGAAAAAATCCGGCCGCGCGTCAAAGAGGCAGATCTCGCGCATGATTTTCTGATGCACCATTTCGCAACGCTTTTTGACCGGCTTCACCTTGAAGCCAAAAGGGGCGGCATGCGGGGCACGCTGTTTTCTGTGTGCGGCACGGTTTTCGCCTGGTTCGCGCTTGACGGAAATATTTCCGACCGTCCGCTTCCTGAAGAAAAAATGCGGACCTTTTTGGAAAAGGGTTTTACGCGTGATTCCGGTAAAAGGATATTGACCCCGGGTCTGGCAGAAAAATTCATGGGCCATTTTTTTTCAGTCCCGGGCCGGAAATCACTCGAGCTTTTTTGGGGGTTTGTTTTCAGCCAGCTTGAATCCGAATTGGCCGGCCTGGATTTCCGGAAAAAAATCGAACCCCGCTATATTTCCTGCCTTTTGCTGGCAAAATGAACCAACTGGAAACCCTCCTCAACAACATCAGCGGCGTGGTGGTTGATGAAACCAGGCGCTATTTATGGGAGGTCCATGATTAACTCGGACCGCAGGGAAGAAGGCGACCTCTTTGTCCGCACGGATTATAAAATCCTGTATGAGGACGATTGCATGATGGCGCTGGACAAACCCGCGCCGCTTCCGGTGCATCCCGTGGGCCGGTTTAAAGAAAAAAATCTTCTCTGGATTGTCCGGAACCAGCTTGGGTTAGAAGAACTCAGGATGGTCAACCGTCTTGATTCCGAAACCAGCGGAGTCGTGATCGCGGCCAAAACCAAAGAAGCGGCCTTTGGCCTGGCGTCACAGTTCGAAGCCAGAACAGTTCACAAGGAATATAGCGGCCTGATTTTCGGTGCTTTTCCGGAAAAAAAAGGCAGCATCACGGAGTCTCTGGGCTACAAAATCGAAAACAATTATCATTTGCGGGTATTTGACCCCGGGGGCGAAACGGCGGTCACCGATTATGAAGTGGTGGAAGAAAACAGCCGGTTCTCTTTGCTGTGCCTCAAGCCTCAAACGGGAAGAATGCACCAAATCAGGGCCCACCTTGCGCTTTCGGGCCATCCTTTGGTGGGCGATAAAATTTATATTGATCTCGGCATTTATGACCGCTACGTGCAACACGGATGGGAGGAGGCCATGCTCAAGACGGTTAAAATGCCGCGGCTGGCCCTGCACGCTTCCAGCCTGAGAATACGGCATCCGCGGACCAGTCAATGGATGGAGTTTTATTCCCCTCTGCCCCAGGAATTTACGGATTTTTTCAGGAGCTCCTTTCGCTCTTGAGTGGTAAAATGACACGTCATGCTGAAAGAACTTAGTATCCGCAACTTCGCGTTGATTGACTCCATGACCATGGAGTTCAGCCCCCGTTTAAACGTGCTTACGGGCGAAACCGGCGCCGGCAAGTCTATTCTTATTGACGGCCTCCGTTTTGTGCTCGGCGAGCGCCTGGAAGTTTTAGCCGGCCAGGATCCCAAATCCACTTTTGTTGAGGCTGTGTTCGATATTCGGGACAAAAAATTGCGTAGCCACTCTGCTATTGCCGCGTACCTGGAAGAGGAAAACGACTATTTGATTTTGAGAAGGGAGTTGGCGGAAGGCCGGAGCCGGGCGCTTATTAACGGCCGGAATGTGAATGTGTCCGGCCTTAGGGATGTCGGCGCTCTTTTGATTGATATCCACGGCCAGTATGATCATCAGCTGCTTTTTGAATCCACCTCACAAATGGAGTTGATCGACCGCTTGGCGAAAACGGAGGAGCTCCTGCAAAGTTACGGTGAAATTTACGGGACCTATGAAGGTCTGGTCAAACGCAGGGACGAACTCAAGGAATTGGAAGAAGGCCGTGAGAGGGAGGCTGACCTTTTGAAATATCAGATAGAGGAAATCGAGCGCGCCGCTGTGGAGGAAGGCGAGGAGGATGATCTGAAGGAAGAAATGGTGCGGCTTTCCAATGCCGAGAAACTTCATGAATTGGTTTCATCCCTGCTCGCGGCGCTTGGCGATGACAGCGTTTCGGCTTCCGTTCTGATGGGGCGGGCCCAGCGCGATTTTGCGGAGCTGGCGCGGATTGACGAATCCACGGCAAATTTGCGGCATGAATTTGAATCGGTTCAAATCGGGCTGGAAGAGATTATCCGCTCCGTTGAAGATTACCGGGAAAAGCTTTCGTTTGACCCTGATCGGCTTAAGGAAATTGAAGAGAGGCTGGAGGTGATTGAAATGATCGAGAGAAAGTACGGCAGTTCTTTTGACAAGGTG
Organism: Candidatus Omnitrophus fodinae SCGC AAA011-A17; assembly: GCA_000405945.1. Lineage (GTDB taxonomy): Bacteria > Omnitrophota > Omnitrophia > Omnitrophales > Omnitrophaceae > Omnitrophus > Omnitrophus fodinae. Next base: position 6,152 of record ASOC01000071.1, on the reverse strand, counting down.
CGGCAATTCCTGGATGAAGCCAAAAAACGTTATGACGAACTCGCCAACGCCTCGGTTTACGGCAAAGAGGCGGAACAAAAAATCAAAGAAATACTTCCCGAGCTCAAGAAAAAAGCGGATGAAATCACGGAAAAGCGTAAAAAGGCGGGCGCGGGGCTGAAACGCACCCTTTCAACCGAGCTGGCGGATCTGGGCATTTCCCATGCGGAATTCGCCTGCCGGTTTGAAAAACGGGACTTGGGACCTTCCGGGCAGGATGAAATGGAATTCATGATATCGCCTAATCCCGGCCAGCCGCTCCTTGCTCTTCGAAAAATCGTCTCAGCCGGTGAGGTTTCCCGCGTCATGCTGGCCATGAAGAAAGCGCTGATGAAAGTGGACGCCATGCCCACGCTGATTTTTGACGAAATTGACGCCAACATCGGCGGCAGGTTGGGAAGCGTTACGGGCCGCAAACTCAAAGACATTTCCGGAGACAGGCAGGTTCTTTTGATAACGCATTTGCCGCAAATCGCCTCTTTCGCGGACCGGCATTTCAAAGTCACGAAAAAGGTGCTGCCCGGGCCGCCGGAGCGCACCGTGACCCAGTATCAGGTGGTGGAGGGCGAAGAGCGCGTGCGCGAACTGGCGCAAATGATGAGCGGAAAAAAGGAAACGGAAGCTTCATTGAAACACGCGGAAGAAATGCTGGTGAAAGCGGACCCGGGCCGTAAAGGCAGGGAGGCTTTTTGAAAATCCTGACACTGAACGTTTGGCAGGAAAGAGGTCCCTGGCAAAGCCGCTGGGAAATAATCCTGGAAGGCGTGCGGCAAATCAAGCCCGACATACTCGCTTTTCAGGAACTGTTCAATGAGTCCTGGGCGCTTCAAGTGAGCAAGGCCGCGGGCTATTCTTCCATGGTTTTTCCGGAATATCATTCAGGACTTGTGCTTTATTCCAATTCACCCATTTTCCGTCATGGCGAAGGCACGCTCACGTCATCGCCGCTTGAGGAATACGGGCGGTATTTTCTTTGGGCGGAATTTGAAGCTGCGGGTGAAAAATTATTATTTTTCAACACGCATTTGTCATGGAAGCTTGAAGACGGCGCTTCGCGAAAAAAACAGGCCGGCGAACTGCTGAAGGTTATCCGGGACACGGCGAAAGAAACGCAAGCCGTGCTGGCGGGAGACCTGAACGCTCCGCCGCATTCCGAGGAAGTCCGGTGGCTGATTCAGGAAGGGGATTTTACCGATGTTTTTCACTTTCTCAATCCCAATGAGAATGGATTCACCTGGGACAACCGTAATCCCTATGCGGCCGGTGCCAGTCATGATCTTCCGGACAGGCGCATTGATCAAATCCTGACGCGCGGCCGGGGAAAACTGCTGGCCAACCCGTCTTCCTGCAGGCTCGTATACACTCAACCCCGTCAAGACGGCGTGTGGGCATCCGACCATTTCGGTGTGCTGGCTGAATTTAAGTAGAATGAATTTGCCCGGTGATTAAACCTTTTTCGCTTCTTTGCGTCTAATAAATGGTACGGAAAGAAGAAATCAAATGAAAAGAATAACTTATCTTATTGTAATAGCTGTAATTGTGAGTTTTGCCCTGACCGGAAGCCCTCTCTGCGCCGAGGAAGTTCAAACCGCCAATGACACGGTTTTAAGTCAGGTTGAGCAGCTCAAAAACCTGCGGGAAAGCAACCCGGATGCCTACCGTCAATGGGTGGAGCAAAGAAAAGCCGAAGTCCGCCAAACATTTCAGCAAATGAACGGCGAGCGCCAGTCCCAATTCAAACAATTTGTCGAAGGCCGGCAAACTAGTCGGTTTGAGCGTCTTAGAAATTTCCGCGAGCAACGGCCTCAAGCTTTTCAACGCTTCATGAATCAAAGGATGCAGCGCTGGCAGACCAGGGCGCAAAACAATCCCGAGCGGTATCAAAACTTTCTTAACAATCATCCCCGGTTTAAAGAAAGATTGGAGAATTTTAAAGCGCAGAACAACCTTCCAAACAGGCAAATCCTGAATCAAGATGCGCCCGCGGCAGGCCAGCGAGCGGATTTAACCCGGCCACAAAAAATTGCCGGTGGAAGAAATCCTGCTGAATTCCGGAGACAGGAGCCTGGAATTAAAAAAGCGCCCATTGTTTCCAGGCCAAGAGGCGGCCGGACGGGCGGCGGCTTCCGGGGACGCGGTTCCAGGGGCAGGCGGGGAAGATGACGGAAGTGCCTGGCATGGAAAGCGAAGGCGTTCTGGAAAAGAGCGATTTAGACTTAATCGCGCAATTCAAGGAAGGGAATGAGCGCTCTTTTGATGATCTCGTGAAAAGACACATGCAAAAGGCGGTCGAGCTGGCTTATGTGGTGCTGGGCAATTATGAGGACGCGAAAGACGCGTCGCAGGAGGCTTTTATCAAAGTTTACGGCGCGCTGAAGGATTTTAAAATGCAATCCAAGTTCACGACCTGGTTTTACAGGATTTTGCTCAACACGGCCAAGGATTTCCTGCGTAAGCGCAATTGGAAAAAATTCCTGCACTGGGACAAGAAGGAGTCCATGGACAAATTTTTCGACAAAGCGCCGGATAATCGGGGCTCGTCGCCGGCCCGGGAAATCCTGGGACAGGAAATGAACCAGAAAATAGCCTCTGCCGTGGCCAAATTGCCGTTCAAACAGCAATGTGTTTTCACTCTCCGGTTTATCGAAGGGCTTTCGCTGAAAGAAATCGGAGAGGCCACGGGCCTGGCGGAAGGCAGCGTGAAAGCCACTTTGCACTTTGCCGTGCAGAAATTCAAACAATCGCTGTTTCCCTATTTGGGAGAAGGGAGAGCCTGACATGGATTTTGATAAGGACGAGGAAAAAAATAAAATCGCTTCTTCAGGCTTATTCCGGAAATCCGCCCGAAGAATTGATGAAAAACTACGTGGCGGAAGTCAGAAAGAAAATTCAAACCGCGCCGCAGGAGCCTTTGGGGCTCGGGATGCCTATGGTCTTGTTGCTTATTGCCCTGAGTTTTGCGGGGGCCCTTGTTTTGATGAAACCAGCCCCTAAAAAGGCGGCACCGGAAGCGGCGCAAACGGAAACGCGGCCGGAGATAACACAAGCGGCGCCGCAGCCGGAGGATTTTGAAAATTTGCTTCAGCAGGTGGAAGAGCAGGCGGATTTTGAGGAGCTTTCCGACAGCCTTATGATTTTGGAACTCCTGGGCGAGGACGAAGGGCTCATGGATGATTCCGGCACGGTCGAAGCGGACGTGGAATTTTTCGCGGGGGGATGAACCTTACCCCGTTTCCAGTCGAAACGTGGGCAGTAGTCCAAGCGGCCAGTCGCCGCCTGCTCGACAGCCCCGTTTCCAACCGAAACGGGGCTAAAGAAGCTGCTTGCCCCAGCCGGCCAGGCGGCGGCAGGCCGCTTGTCATCTGGGGCTGAGCCGGTCGCTCGGCCGGATTGCTCGTAGTCTTCTTTTGATTCTAATTGCTTTTTTTTCACCCCCCGCTATAATCGTTCTCAGTTTTTCACTTTCCAATCCATGAACACAATCATGACCCAGACACAACGACTTCCGCTTCACGAATTTCATGCCCGTTTGGGCGCAAAATTTATGGAATTCGCGGGGTGGGAGGTGCCTTTGCAGTATTCCTCCATCGTGGAGGAACATCACGCCGTCCGCAAGGCTGTGGGCGTGTTTGACGTTTCTCATATGGGGAAATTCGTGATTCGCGGCAAAGAGGCCTATGATTTTCTGGAATCGGTTCTTTCCAACGGCTTTAAAAAAAATCACGGACGGCCGCGCGCTTTACAGCCTACTTTTGAATGAGAAGGGCGGCGTGGTGGATGACGTCATTGTGTATCAAATCAGCAGAACTCGCCTTTTCGCGGCGTATGTGCTGTTCCCTGGCCTGCAAAGTGAGGACAAATGCGCGGCAGCCGTTTCTGTCCTTGGTGATGCCCGCGAGCCGGCCCGGAATCCTGCGCACCAGCGAACGCGTGGTGGCGAAATAACCCACGTAAGGGCCTCCGAAATTAAGAGGAAGCCCCAGCGGCTGAGCGTCACCGCAAGCCACATCCGCCTTCCATTCGCCGGGCGAATGGAAAGCCACGTAAGAAAGCGGATGCCCCGTGGTCACAAAAAGCGCGCCGTGTTTATGCGTCAAATCCGAAACTTCATCCAAATCCTCGACCAAGCCGAAAAAATTGGGGCTGCCGACTGCCACACAACCCACATTCATGTCCAGCATTTTGCGGAAAGCCTCAAGATCCAGCGCGCCTGAAGCGTTAAACGGAATTTCCTCGATTTGAAATTCTGTGCCCGACAAATAGGTTTTCATCACGCGGCGGTATTCGGGATGCACGCTTCTGGCCACCAGCACTTTCTGCCGCTGATTGAAGTTCGAGGCCAGCAGGCAGGCTTCAGCAAAGGCCGTGGCCCCGTCGTAATGCGAGGCGTTGACCACGTCCAGCCCCGTGATTTCTGCCATCATGCTTTGATACTCAAAAATCGTCTGCAGTGTGCCCTGGCTGGCCTCGGGCTGGTAAGGCGTGTAGGCCGTGTAAAATTCTCCCCGCGAAATGATATGCCGGACCACCGAAGGAATGTAATGGTCATAGCTTCCAGCGCCCAGGAATGAAAGCATTTCGCGGGCGGTTTGATTCTGGGAAAGGATATTTTCCAGATACTGCTTGAGCTCAAATTCGCTCACGCCCGGCGGGAGATCAATGGCAGGGTTGCGAAGCCCGGCCGGCACTTTGGCGATAAGCTCGTCAAAGTTCTTCACGCCTATTTCAGAAAGCATCTGCTTCCTGTCTTCTTCGGTCAGCGGAAAATAACTCATCCGTTTGCGCTTTCCTGAAGCAGGGTTTCGTATTTTTCGGAATCGTAAAGCTCGGAAAGTTCGTTCACGTCAGAAGGTACGATGGCGAAAAACCATCCGGATTCATAAGGGCTGGTGTTGATAAGGGCCGGATTGGTTTCAAGCTGTTTGTTCACTTCCACCACCTTGCCGGAAATGGGCGCATAGATATCAAAGGCCGCCTTGACCGATTCCACCACGGCGCAGGGGCGCCCTTTTTTCACTTCCTGACCGATTTCGGGAAACTCCACAAACACCACGTCGGAAAGCTCCTTTTGCGCGTATTCCGTGATCCCCACCACCACTTTTTTATCTTCTCTTCTGGCCCATTCATGGGTTTTCGCGTATTTCAAATTCCTGGGAAAACTTAGCATCGCAACACTCTCCTTGATTGCCGCTACAGGCTCACGTCTCGTCAACGTTCGACTCGCCCCAGCGAGGCGAGTCTCACTCAACACTCGAGCTTCGCGTTGACACCGTGCCGCTCCGCTCTCATGATGTGCCTCGCCGTGCCCTTTCGCGGCTTTGAATCTTATACGAGGCAAATTCAGTCGTGATTTTGTTTTTTATAAAAAGGCGGTTTGACCGATTTGGCTTTAACCAGCCGGTCGCGTATTTTAATTTCAAACTCCCGGCCGGGCGCGCCCAGCGCCAAAGGCAGATAAGCCAGGCCTATGGATTTCTGAAGCGTGGGCGAAAAAGTCCCGCTTGTGACCGACCCGACCGTACGGCCGCCGCTGACGATTTCATAACCGTGACGGGCCACGCCTCCGCCCGTGATTTCAAACGAAGCCAATTTCCTGGTCAGCCCCTCATTCATTTGTTTCCGGAGCGCTTCGCAGCCTATAAAATCCTTGGAAAAATCAAGCGCCCATTCCAGCCCCGCTTCGAGCGGCGTAGTCTCGTCATCCATGTCCTGCCCGTAAAGAAGGTATTTCGCTTCCAGACGCAGCGTGTCACGCGCGCCAAAGCCCACGGGCCGAAGACCGAATTCTTTTCCGGTTTCAAATATTTTCTCAAATAAAAACGGCGTGTTTTTATTGAGTCCCACGATTTCAAAGCCACGCTCGCCCGTATAGCCCGTGGCGCCCACAAACATGGCCTCCCCGGAAAAGTCCAGCGTCCTGAAGTGAAAAGGACGCAGCAATTTAAAATCAAAATGAAAAACCTTGGAAAGCAGAGCCTCGCTCGCCGGTCCCTGAACCGCCACAATGGTTTTGGCCGCACTTTCATCAATCAATTCCGCGTTCTCCGGATTATGCGCTTCGAGCCAGCGGAAATCCTTTTCCCGCGTCGCGGCGTTGACAATCATAAAAAAAT
>ASOC01000070.1 GCA_000405945.1 Candidatus Omnitrophus fodinae SCGC AAA011-A17 | reverse complement strand
AATGACCTGTCGCTTTCAGCGGAATACGCAGTCCTGCAAGCATTGCTTGATAAATACGCTGATTCCGGTCTTGAGAATATCGAAAATATGGAAACGTTAAGAGTGCCGCCTATCGATCATATTGGCACACCCATGGAGATCATCGATGCCTTTGGGGGCGTTTCAGAGTATGAAGTTGCGGTCAGAGAATTAGAAAATCAGCTGTATGCAAAGGCTTAATTCCTAAAGGAGATCCGAAATGTCAATTTCAAACGCGATTAAATCAGTGCAGGACGTGATGCGAAAAGACGCCGGTGTCGACGGCGACGCACAGCGCATCAGCCAATTAGGCTGGATGCTTTTTCTAAAGATATTTGATGACCGGGAAAAAGAGCGTGAACTTTTTGATAAGAAATACAAATCTCCGATTCCTGAGCGTCTAAGGTGGCGCAATTGGGCTGCGAATGAGGAAGGTATAACCGGCGATGAACTGCTCGATTTTGTAAATAATGATCTCTTCAAGAATCTTAAAACGATGGTTGTTACCGAGAAAAGCGATCCCAACACTGGGGTAGTCAAATCCGTTTTTGAAGATGCCTATAACTACATGAAGTCTGGGCAGCTCCTCCGCCAAGTAGCCAATCATATTAACGGCAGCATCGATTTTAATAAAAAACAGGACCGCCATGTCTTCAATGAGATTTATGAAACAATTCTTAAGGATCTACAAAGTGCTGGCAATGCCGGTGAGTATTACACACCCCGAGCTGTTACCCAGTTTATGGTGGATATGATTGATCCAAAGCTCGGCGAAAAGATATTGGATCCTGCTTGTGGGACGGGTGGATTTTTAACCGCTACGATTGAACACATCCGGAAGAATTATGTGAAATCTACGAAAGATGAAGTAAAACTGCAGCAGTCCATCCATGGCGTTGAAAAAAAACCAATGCCTCATCTACTTTGCACAACAAATATGATGCTCCACGGAATCGATTGCCCGAACCAAATTCGGCATGACAACACCCTAAGCCGGCCTTTAAGAGACTACAGTCCCAAAGATCGAGTCGATGTAATTATTACCAATCCTCCCTTTGGCGGCATGGAAGAAGACGGCATCGAAATGAACTTTCCGGCGGACCGTCGGACGAAAGAAACCGCGGATCTCTTTTTAATCTTGATCAGTAATTTGCTGAGGGATAGTGGACGAGCGGCGATTGTGCTTCCTGATGGAACGCTCTTCGGAGAAGGCGTTAAAACGCGAATTAAAGAGAAATTGCTTGAGGAATGCAATCTGCACACCATTGTTCGTCTGCCGAAAGGTGTTTTTAACCCTTACACATCAATCAACACGAACCTCCTCTTTTTTGAGAAAGGTAAGCCGACCACAGAGATTTGGTATTACGAGCATCCGTATCCGCCGGGAGTGAAAAGTTATAACAAGACGAAGCCCATTGATATTAAGGAGTTTGATGTAGAAAAAGCATGGTGGGCTAAGCGCAAAGAAACCGAATTAGCTTGGAAGGTTTTAATAGCGGACATCAAGGCCAATAATTACAACCTTGATATTAAGAATCCTAACGTAGTTGATCCAAGCCACGAAGATCCCGAAAAACTCCTTAAAAAATATAATGAGCAAATCGCAACAGTTAATGAAACGCGCCATGCTTTGAAAAGTGATCTCGAATCCGCGCTGAACCGGTAAAGTGAATGAAAGCAGATGCCTTCCTAAAAAACTTTGAATTGCTTGCGGAAGCACCAAATGGCTTATATAAAATCCATCAGCTTGTGATTGATCTTGCGATGCAAGGCAAACTTGTGCCACAAAAATCAAGCGAAGAGCCAGTCATTTTTTTGTCAGAGAAAACAAAGGCGAATGATGCTTTACCTCCAATTCGGAAGGAAGAAATGCCATACAATATTCCTAAATCGTGGATCTGGGCACGGCTTGGCAATGTTGTCGATTATAATGGCGCACCGAAAGTTTCTTCGACTGACATTGCCCCGGATAGTTGGTTATTGGAGCTTGAAGATATCGAGAAGGATTCGTCCCGTATCATTCAGAAGTTGCCATATAAAGCGCGTAATTCTAAAAGCACGAAAGCTGCTTTTAAGACGGGGGACATTCTATATGGCAAGTTGCGACCATATTTGAATAAAGTAGTGGTCGCAGATCAAGATGGATTTTGCACGACAGAAATACTACCTTTGAAGCCTCGAATAGATTTAGTCCCAAAATATTTGATGTTTTCCCTAAAAAGATCCGATTTTCTTTCTTATGTTAATGCCAAATCTTATGGCGTGAAAATGCCAAGATTGGGAACAAGTGACGGGAGAATGGCGCTCGTGCCTTTGCCGCCGCCAAAGGAGCAGGCGCGGATCGTTGATAAAATTGAAGATCTAATGTTGCTAATCGAGAATCTTGGAACGCGACAGAAAAAGAGCGATGAAACTCGGGTTTATCTGAATTCATCTTGTCTCGATCGTCTGCTCACAGCAAAGAAAGAACCGGAGTTTAAAACTGCTTGGAAGAGAATTGCTGATAACTTCGACCTGCTCTACAGCGTTCCCGAAAATATCGCTGGCTTACGACAAGCAATCCTTCAGCTCGCTGTTCAGGGCAAGTTGGTGCCGCAGGATCCGAAAGAGGAACCAGCTGCAACGCTACTTCAGAAAATAATTCAAAAGAAGAGGAAATTGGTCCAAGAGGGTACGCTTAGGCTCACTAAGGAGGAATTGGGAGTCGGAGACAACACGGCGGCTTATGAATTGCCAGAAAGCTGGCTGGCTGTAAGGCTTATTGATATGTTTGATGTTCGTGATGGAACGCATGATAGTCCTAAATTCTTTTCCGAAGGGTACCCTTTGATTACGAGCAAAAATTTATCGAGTGGCATTCTGGATTTTTTAAATGTTAAATACATTTCCGAATCAGATCATAGAAAAATAAGCGAAAGGTCCAAGGTTGATCGAAATGACATCTTATTCGCTATGATCGGTAGCATTGGTAATCCCGTTGTGGTTGATACCGATGAAGAATTTAGTGTTAAGAATGTGGCATTGTTCAAATATTATTCATCAGATCTCTCAAATCCACGTTATCTCTGTTATTTTCTTCGTTGGGCATCAATGAAAATGAGGGCTGGTGCCAGCGGAGGTGTCCAGTCGTTTGTGTCTCTTGGTTTTTTGCGAAACTATCCATTTCCGCTTCCGCCACTTAATGAACAAGCGCGCATCGTAGATAAGCTTGATGATCTTTTTACGTTATGCGATCAACTTGAAGAAGAGCTCCATGAATCATCAAAGTTCAGCGAACGTCTCATGGAGTCAATAGTCCACCACTTGCTCAATGGGCAAAAGAACGAATCGCAACCACCGGTCCTAGCAACCAGAGAACCTAAATCCGAAAGCAAGAAAATACATGCAAAACTCCGTCCTTGAAATCATAGCCCCAAGCGGTGAGGTCTCCGGACTTCGGATTGTGAAGCCTGCAGGATGGATTGAAGAGAAACAACGCCAAACCGCACAAGAGTTAGACAATCAGTTTAATGCGCTGGGCCAAGGATATTTTTAGACTATGGCAACCGGTCTGGACGAGCGCCTATATAAAAATGACATCAATAAAGAAAATTTCAACTCTTTATTGCGCGAATTCAAAGAAAACCCGGATATCTTCCTTGCTTTTTTGGGAGCCGGGGTTAGCGCCTCTTTAAAAGGCGTACCCGACTTGAGCGAACTCTATGATTCTTGCTGTGAGAAAAACGGTTATTCAAAAAAAACAGCCGCTGAGCTGCCTGAATTGTTTGAAGCCCTGTACGCACATATAGAAAATAAAGAAGACTTCGATAAAGAGTTATTTGAAGTTGTGACCCCGAAGAATGCCAGATCGACATCTGCCCATATCGAAATTGCTCGCGCATTCAATTGTTTTGTGACCACGAATTATTACGATCCAATCGAAGACGGTTTTAGGCAGAAACAAGACCTCCTGAAAGCAAAACCTGAAACATTAACAATGTGGCATTTAACATTTCCTCCAGCGGACGAGTCAAAGTATTCGTTAACTTATTTGCATGGTAATTTACGCCTAGGCTTTTGTGTCTTAAGAAAAAAAGATTATCAATTTTTTTACCCATCGCTTTATGAAAGACAATTTGGGGTCTATGTGGTCGAGAATAGCCTTCGTAAAATTTTAACAAAATGGTCTGCTGTTTTTTTAGGTTGTTCACTGGAAAAGCACCTGAAGGATTTTATGCAATATCTTCTTGGGCAGTTTGAAAAAGATGATACTGAGGGTGCTGGAGGCAAGGCGAAAAATAAAATGAAAACCCATTATTGGGTTACGAGTGATTCAGAAATAAAAAAATATTTGGAAGGATCTCCTGAGAAAGAGAAAGATGCTTTTGAAGCCAAATACTTTGATAACTATGCCAGAATTAATATCAAGCCAGTGATTTATAGCGGCGATCACATTTTTGTTGAAGATTTATGCAGGACCCTAGCAAAAACGTTGGAGACAAAAACGTCTAGTTTTGCGGGCGAGACTTATGACCCAGCGCAGAGATCGGGTAATTTATGAGTTATTACGAGCAATTACTAAAAATTGAATCTTTGATTGGTCATTATGACAATGCAAGCGCTAAAGAGCTCAAAGCGATGATTGGAAAGGACAGCGCATTAAACAGAGAATTTTTGAAAAAAGTCAAATCCCTGGAATGGTTTTCCTGGATGAAGACGGCTCATTTTTTTGATGTCTCTCAGATTCAATTTGATCAGAACGGTTATGCTGTCTTTTGGAATGCCCTCGATTATTTGGAGCGTGTCTCCGAGCAGTTAGAACAGAATTTCCAATACGGCAAGGAACTGATCGAAATTATTGAGAGCGTTGTCCAATTCTCACTGAAGAAGCGAATCAATAATTATCACATCTGGTGGTATTGCGTAAAAATCACGAATAATTTGCCCGCTAAAGTCATCAAAGAAAGTCTGACAATTGAGCAATTCCGCTCGTGGCTTGGTGTGTGGGCTGATCACTCAATGGGCGTTGATTTAACTATCAGTGACATCGGCGAAAAACTTCTGCCGAAATTTCTCCACGATGATTATGGCCCGGAATACAAATATGCGGAGACGATCATCGATATTATTACCCAAATAAAATCCGGCGGAAATGTACGGGGCATTACCCGGCGCGAAGATGCGGTTCTTGCGTGGGATTCATACTGGATCCGGGATGCTTTTAAAAAGCACGGACAGTTAGTCGGTAAGAAATGCTCTTTGAATGTTCTTTATGGTCTGGCGGATAGACTAAAGGATGCTTTGGAATTTAAGCAAAAGAATTATTACACCAACATTGAACTTGGCGATGACGTTTATCAGATATGGGTTTCAAGGATTGAATCGAAAGCTGGCGAGATTGGCTTTAAAGAGGGTGTCTATAAATGTGTTGTGAAGCAGTATTCTCAGGCACAGCTTAAGAGCGTCGATCGAGAGAACGACTTTTGGGCTCTTCATAATACGGAACCCGAAACCGAATTGAAGCGATTTGATTTTACGGCGGCAAACAAAGACGCGATGGTTTCCTTTATCCGAAAAAATTTGCCGGCAGGGATTGAGTGGGCAAAGTGCGATAAGTTCACGCAAAAGTTAGAAGGAATATTTGATGGACTGTACTCGGATTATTCGCATATCTGGTTTAAATCATTGGCAAGCGGCGGCCAGGAACATGCTAGCGGTGCAGAGGAAATTTTAACCACAATTCTGCGCGATGTCCTTCTAGCTAAGTGCGAGACAAGCCGGCAGGACGGTCTGAAGGTTTTGGAATTGTTCTTGAGTGAAAAATATCAATTCCCTATTTTCAGGCGGTTTGTTCTCCTGTGCGCAGATAAGTATTGGGCAGATTATTCTGGGCTTTTAGATAGATTGATCGAATTGATTCCAAATGTGCTGGAAGAGTCAGATCTTGAGGTGGAATTGCAGGATATTCTTCTGCACCACAATTCTGCATTTAGCCCCGCATTGAAAACAAAACTGAAATCCCTGATTGATAGTGTGCCCGCATACTACCTTGAAAAGGGCGAAAAGTTATCGGCATATTGGCAATTTAAATGGCTTTCACCGCTTCGAGAGAATCCTAATTTCAAAGCCCTCTACGAAGATGCGAAGCAAAAGGCCGAGCCCAAAGACGACAAGCCCTATGAACCCGAACGGTCAGCTTTCAAGGGGGGCGTTGTTTCGCATAAATCACCTTTCTCTAAAGATGAAATTTCCATGAAACCCATTGCTGAACTCGTAAGGTATTTAAGTGAATTTAAAGGAGCCGATTCTTGGCATGGAACTTTTGAAGGTGAGCCGGATAAAGAGGGCCTTGCTGAAGCCTTGCAGGGCGCGGTCAAAGACGACCCAAAGAAATTCACAGATGAAATAGGCGCGTTTTTTAGCATTGATTATTTTTATCTCAACCGGCTATTCCGAGGGTTAAAGGAAGCCTGGAACGCCGGTAAGGAAATCGACTGGGAAAGCATTTTTGATTTTAGTGTGAAATATTTTGGCCGAGGCAAGGATACGATCTTAAAAGAAGCCCTTCAGGCTCAAGGCGAAGACAGCGGTAAGGGCAAGTATATTTGGATCGTTGAAAACGTCGTTGACCTGATTGCTGATGGTTGCAAGGATGACAATCGTGCTTTTGATCCGAAGTACTTTGACTCTGCCGAGAAAATATTCGAACTGATTTTACCTTTGCTCAAAGGCGAAAAACATCCGGACACGCAGAGAGATGCTTTGACTTACGTGCTGAATAATACTCTTGGCAGGACAGTTATGGCATATGTCTCTTTTTCGCTGAGGATGGCGAGAGCAACACAACAAAAACAAGAAAACTGGGGTCGGGATAAATACGAAAGGTTTCTCACTATTGGCATTGACGCGTATATCTGGTTTGGCTGTTATTTGCCTCAGATGAAGTATCTGGACGAAAGGTACACAAAGGAGAAGATCGAATATTTTGCTCAAAAAGACACTAGCGATTTTGAGTGGCAGATGTTCATGGAGGGGTATTTGACTGGCGCACGAATCTATAACGATTTGTACCATCTTATGCGTGAGAATTATGCTAAGGGGCTTAGCGGAAAAATATTTGAGGAAAGGGTTGATCAGAAGCTTGTAGAACACAGCTGTATCGGTTATTTGCATCTCGGAGAGTTGTTGAACCCCAAAAACAATGATGGAAAAGACAGCTTGTTCTGGAAGATGCTTACAGAGGCCGGGAAATTGGGTAAGCGTGACCGATGGCTGGAAGTCGCGGGGTTTTTCTGGTCAATCACAGGGAGGACGACAAGGAAAGAAGATCAGGATAAAGAAGAAAAGCTGTCTGAAGAAAACAAACAGAAGATTTTGCAATTCTGGGCTTGGACATTCAACAATCCGGATATTGCGAAGTCCAATCTGGCAGAGGACTATAATTCCTTCTTGGGCAGGATGGCTGAATTGACCATTCTTCTGGACAGGATTGATGAGGAAAAAGAGAAATGGCTCCTATTGTCGGCTCCATATATTGAGCTTCAACATCGCTCTACTTTCTTTATAGAGTATTTGACCAAATTTGATGACCAAGAAAGCATCAAGCGCATTGGCCGAATTTATAAGAAGGTTTTAGAGAATACTACTCCTACATTTCGGCAAGAAGATATTGAGCTGATCGTCCGAAGGGTTTACGAAAAGGGTGATCGCAATGATGCCGAAGATATATGCAATACTTACGGCAGACGAGGCGTTCATTTTCTCAAGCCGGTGTGGGAAGAAAACCAGAAGAAAAAGTAATGCGACGCAGATTTGAAGAAATCTTCGAACTAGCCAAAACGGCAGCCCAATGGAATTTGGATGCCGATGAAGGTTATGAGAAGTTTCGATTCTTTGCGCTTGAGCAAGGAATCAAAGAAGAAAATCTCGCCTATTATCTCAATGCCTATCAAGCCGCTGGTGAATCGGGACTGAAAGCGCTGACCTACAAGAAGCCCATGCCTGAAGAAGTGCGGATCGCGGCAACCTGGAAAATGAATGAATATTTTGCCGCGCGGCTTCCCCAAAATAGACACGCGGGCAAGCTCTGGTTTCGGGTGGTAGCCAAGGATAACCGGATCACGGCGGCTGAAAGACGGCCCTATTTCAAGGATCATTCAAGGACCACTACCAGCGAATTTTTCCAGGTCCGGTATACGGATTATGACGGCAAGTGGCACCTGTACTGGAAACGGGCTTCCGGCAAATGGTGTCCCATGCTTCGCATGGGACTGCTGGCAACCATCCGTGTGTTTAAAAAAACGGCCGTGACAGAATTGACGCTGCTGCCACCGCATACTGAGCCGAGAACTGGCCCTATGTTCCCAACCGCAAAATCCATTTGATCGACGATTGCCTTGCCGAGCTAGAAGCTGACCCTCGGCACTGTTTTCTGGGCTGAGAACCCCTTTCCCTTCCTCTCCCTGTACACCTCTCCAATAAGCTCCCCCCTAACCTAAAAATTCCCCTAAGGGAAAACGTGGACAAACCATGAACGGCCCCCCTGAAATTGCCCAATACTACAGGGGGTATAAAAAATATTTTCATAGGGAAAATGTCCATTTGGCGTGAACGCTCCCCCTGTTTTTGCCCAAAACTATGGGGGGCGGGATAGGGTTCGCCAAAGTGCCCTGAAAAAAATATTTTGAACTTAAAAATGTACAGTAAGTGTGAACAGCCATGTCGTAAACCGCCCTCCCATGAGGGGGTGTTTTCATGAAAAACCGGTTACCTGTCCAGCTAACGGAACGTGATTTTTCCATTTTTCAGCTCATTCTCGCGCAAGGCGCAAAGACCCCGGCCGATCTCGCCGGCCAATTCTGGGGCAACAAATCCAAAAAGGCAAAGGCCGGTTTCCAGAGGATCCGGAAACTGATCCTGGCCGGTCTTCTGCGGCGCGGAAATCCCAAACTTCTTTACTTATCCGATGAGGCCAAGACATTTCTCGCCAAGCATCCCGGTGTAGAGGAAGGAAAGAAGGATGCCTAAAAGCCAAAGGAGGACGCCGGCTGCCCGCGCTTTTAGCCATCTGACGGAAGAAGAGCGGATGGACCGCGCGTGTGAACTGCTTGCGATGGGCGTCTTGCGGCTGGCTGAAAAACGCGGACTTCTGAAAAGAACCACCGAAGGGCAAGCTTCTGAATTGAAAAGTGACGAGCAAAAAGCTCTACACTCCGAAACGCATTTGGACGGAAAAACGTCAAACGATGAGGAATCAACGTGAAAATAAAAATATTCAAAACGGCACTTTGCCTCTACAACCGCGTCTACAAAGGTCTATATGCCCGGTCCCATAGCTATCTGTGGAGTGGCAAACCGCGCTATGTTGTTCCACCGCCTCATTGCGCCACTGCGGCCTTTGGCCGCAGGTCCCGAAGACTACCCTCTCTCTTCATAGGTTTGCGAGCGAGGGTAGTCTTCGGTGGCTCCATTCGGCGGTATCTCGGTGAGCGTGGCTAAATGATTTGAAAGGACAATTCTACACTGATGACGGGAAAATATAAGAAACCAAACTGGCAATGGGTTCAGATTGGAGAAAGGGATATGCGGTTATTTAAGGCCATTCTGGAACAGAAGTCTTTAAGAAGGACCGAGGCCATTGAGCATATTTTTGATGGGAAAAGTTTCTATGCTGAACTCAGGCTTCGGAAGCTCAAAAAATTCGGCTATCTCAACGCGGTGAGGCTGTGGTTTCGGGAACCGGAAAGCTATCTCCTGGGTGAAGCCGGTGTAGAGGCTCTTCGGGAGAACGGATCTTGCATTGGGAATCTCGGCTTCCCCATTGTTGCGGGTAGAACCTTCCCTTCTCCCCAGACGAAGATTGAACCAGCCGCCTATGAACATGACGTCAAAGTGACGCAAGTCCGGTTTCTTTTCGAGCGCCTCCGTTTTTGCCGGGACTGGCACAGCGAGAAACTTCTCAGAATGGGGACCACAGGCGAACGCAAGGTGCCAGACGGGTTCTTTACCAATAACGGCAAAGGGATCGCGGTGGAAGTCGAAATAAGCCCGAAGAAAGCCGAGACCTACCGGAAAATCTTCCGGGTCTACGACAAGGACAAGAAAATCACCGATATCTTCTACCTCTGCGGCAATCCTTCGATCTTCCGGAAGATTAAGGACCTTTCTTACGGGACCACCGACAAGACTTATTGGTTTGTCCTGCTGAGTGAGCTCATGCACTTCAAAGCCGATGCGCTTCTTCACTCCCACAGCCAAAAATCAGCGCTGAAAGCACTTTTTACCGAACTTAAGGGAAGATAAATTCAGCGTTACTCTCTTTTCAAAAACCGGCTTGTCTGAGCTCGCGTTTTACGGCTCGATAAACCTGGTCGAATTCAGGCAGCGTTGCGACTTGAACCGAAAGCCGCTCACTCCAAAGTTTTTTGAGCCGTACCTCTTTTCGCAAAAATTCTTCCTTCACAGTCTCCAAGCTTCTGCCTCGGAAAGTCAACTTTTCACTGATAGCATTGAGAATCTTTTCAATATCAACATAGGGGTTTGAGGTGAGATACCACAGGTCGTAAAGATCACGTGGTTCATTCCTTGCCCGGTCCGAGAGAGCGACAACTTTTTCAGCAGCTATTTCTTCGAGAGGATATACCAGTACCTTAGAATTCCTT
>ASOC01000069.1 GCA_000405945.1 Candidatus Omnitrophus fodinae SCGC AAA011-A17 | reverse complement strand
TTCGATTACAGCCACGATCTCGATACCGGACGAAGATCAGGTCAAGCCTTTTCAGGCACAATCCGGAATTTTAACAATCAGCCAAAAGTGGGGAAATTCAAAAGCCACAAATGGGGATTTTCAGAAAACCGTTGACACCCATAGGTTCGCCCAACAGTTTGATCACATCCTCTTCCGTTGTAACGCCTCTTTTGATTTCATGACGGCGGCTAAAATCAACTGCTATTTTTTCTTCGGGATAGCTGGAAAGCATAAAATAGCCTGTAAGTACCCCGTTGCGAAACTCACTGCTGATCATTCGAACGTAAAGACACCCGCGCAACATTGCCCCCCGGTTATATATAAAACGCTGAACCTCTCCATTCTCTGTTTCTGAAGTCAGACGCATCAATGGGACTTTATTAAACATGGACTGGAACTCATCGAGCTTTGTAGTTCCTAACTTCAACTCCTTTAGATCGGAGAGATTGAACCTAGAGCCAGTTTCAACTTTCCAAAGAATTGCGCAACCGGTATTCAAAAGAATGAAACAACTCAATAACAATAAGGGCACAAGTTTACTAAAAGGGAATCTTGCATTTTTTAGCTGCATCATACTGATCCATTGTGCCTGGCACATTCTACATGCCTGTCCACTTCAGGCGTGCCTGGCACCTTCAACTGGCACCTTCAATATACCAAGAATTGATATGCTAAACCTTATGTGCGGAGATCAATAATGGTATATGATCTATGGTATGCGATCATAATGAGTGATTTTAACGAGTTTATCATCTTCAAAAATTAACTCTACAAATTCATGCGGCAAGAGGCTCTTCTTATAATACAACCACCTCAACCCTTTTACAGTTTTAGCGCCACCTTGTTTGTCACCTTCTAACCATTCAGTCTGAATTGAATCAGGCTTACCAACCACTTTCTGTACCAAATCAACAGTTGCATCTTTCTCTGTTCTTAGTATTTCAATAGCCTCGGATTTTCGACGCCAATCACCATCCGAATAGCCTTTCAAGTAACACACCTGGATAACACACCATTCGATAACTAGAAAAAAAAGAATGAAAGAAATTACATATGATTTTTTCATCAATATCGCCGCATCCCTTCTCGCGGACTTGGAACTATTATAGTCAATGTGCCTTTTCCTTCAACATCTTCGATTGCAACTTTTGGGTTATTTGCTCCACCAAATTCGTCTCTTATCGCAGTGACTCTCCCAACAAAATTATTATTTAAATCCATGCGCATCGAGGAAATATTTAAACCGTGCCTAAGGCTATCATATCCTTCATATAGCCACCCGGTTATTAGTGATGCTGCAGGCCCCACTTCTCTAGTTAATCTATAATGCCACGTTGCATGGCGCCTCGCATCATTAATATTATCGGCTTCCAAAGGAAAGGATCTCAAAACTTCCCAAGAGATACGCTCGATTTTTTTAAAATCAAAATTATTCCATCGAGTCAACCACCCAATTGTGTCTGCAATTCGGTTTAAAGAATCCGCATTTTGCGTTTGATTACCGCTAATTGCGCCATAATTTCTATTTCCGCTGGTAATTGAGGACTCAATTTGTCGGCTTAAAAAATCTGCGGATATATCACCGAGTCCGAAATATTTGAGCGCACTCTTCAACGCTCTTTTGCCCTCGGGCGACAAACTGTTCGTTTGAGGATTTTGTGTCCATAGACTTGTTGCTCCCCATGGATTTTGAGATATGGCTAGACCTTCTCCATACCCATTTATTCCGGCAGTTGCAATTTCTTTGATATTGCCACCAGATAGTGCCGTATCAGTGGCTCTGTAGGCCGCTACGCCTGCGGCAAAGCCTAAAGCAGGATTGCCTGTTGCAATAGTGGTACCCGTACCAACAAAAATTCCAACAATGGCGCCGATCAGCTTACTGAAAAATCCAAAACCCGTTGGGTCGTTGAATTTGATTGGATTATTCCTCGCATACGCATAGCGGTTTAAATCCTGTGGATCGATTGGGTGTTGAACCGTAGGATCCGCCGTAATAAATCTCCCTAACTGTGGATCCATGTATCGTGCGCCGTAGTAATAAAGCCGCGTGGAATCATCACTCTCCTGCCCCGTGAATTTATGCTTCGGATTGGCGGAGCCGGTGTGGGTGACGGTCGAACCGTAAGGATCGAATTCGAGCAATGCGGATTGATTGCCGGAAGAATCTGTTATGACATTGGAAGACGAAATATGATCTTCATGAATGAATTGCAGAGTGCCGGAAGAATCCTTGGTGCTGATACGGCGATCACCCAGGAAAATGTATTTTGTGCTGGTGCTGCCGGTAATATCGTAATCCTTGCCGAAATAGACCGTGGTCGTAGAACCAACCGTCTTCTTGACGCGGGAGCCGGTGGAGTCATACACAAATGTGGTTGTGGTTTCGGTTTTGCCGTAGGAGAAATTCGCAGTCGTGAGGCCGATGATATTGTAGCCCTTCCCCGGCTCAAACTGGGTGAACTGGCTCGAGGCATAGGACTCCCATGTCTGGGTTGTCGCATTGAATCGTTTCACATCGGAATAATGCGTGCCCAGGGTAAGTCCGGAAAGCACGGTCGTGACATTGGTCGCTGTTGTGACGGCGGGTGAAATAAAATTGTCGCCTGAAACAATGGAATGGCTGATGTTATTGCCACGGCTCTTGCCGGACACGGTCAAAGACTTATCCGATCCTGTCTTGTTGTAAATTTCATAAGTTTTACCGTATTCAAAAGATGAGAAGTCATTGAAGTCTGAGTCATTCACCCAGTGCTTCCAAGAGCTTGAAGAAGCATCCCAATACGAGACCTGGTCGTAATCGGTATTAAAAGTCAAAGATGAAAGAATACTGCTGACGGATTTATCATCCGGGAGATAAGAAAGAGAAATTACATTCCAACCGGGTTTCAGGGTGTAATTAACGCTGCCGTCCGTTCCTTCCTGGGTTTTCATTTCTTTTAGCCGATTCTCGGAATCATAGTTCAGCGTATCCGCTCCGCGAGTGGTCATATTGCCGTTCGCGTCATAGCCCAGAGTACAGCCCGATGCCAGGTCTCGGCAAAAGGTAGGATAATTACTCCCGCTCCAGGTAACACTCGTCACCGCATGAGGTCCTGGATTCCCTTCGCCGTACACCATCGTGCGGCCTGCCTTGCTCGTCATATTGCCAATCGAATCATAAACAAAGGTCTGCGTGCCGTAGGCAGAGCCCGTCGCGGAAGTCAAACGATTCAGGTCGTCATAGACAAAGGACTGGCTCATGGAGTTGACCGTGTCCTGGATCTGTGACACATTGCCGTTGTTGTCGAAGGTGTAAGCCAGGTCCTGGAGCTTTGTGGTTCCATCCGGTTTTTTGGTGAGAATGTTCGAGAGCCGGAGCGTGTTTGCGTTATAGGTGTAATCGGAGGTGACATTGTTGCCGTATTTCGTGAAAGTAATCTGCCCAGAAGCATTGTAGTTCACGTCTTTCACGTAATCCGTGGTAACGGAGTTCTTCACCCCGCTGATAGTTTCCACGTCTCCAAATCCATTGTAGGTGTAAGTCACCACTTCCGTGTCCGGATAAGTGAGCGTGCGCACCCGTCTCATGGAATCATACGTGCGCGCGAAGGCATAGCCCGTGCTGTCCACGGTTTTCGTGTCATCAATCACTCTTCCCTGCTTGTCGTATTTGAATTCATGAGTGCCGGAAGCATCCGCGACCTTGGCCAATCGCCCGGTCCAGTAGCCGGTTTGGCCGGAATAAGTCGTAGGTGCGGAATCGTAGGAATAGGTAACATCGGTTTCTCCGGACGGAAGGTCTTTTAACGTCACGCGGTTCAACGCATCGTAAGTAAAGCTGATGGTCACGCTCTTAGCGTCTGTCTGAGAAGCCAGATTATCATTGGCATCATAGGTATACGACCATGTGCCCATGTCGGGATCAGTCATGCCGGTCTTGCGGGATAATGAGTCATACGTAATCGTCGTCTGATTACTGGCATTGTCCGTTGTCTTCTTCAAATTATTCAGCACGTCATATTCGTAGGTCGTGGTGTATGTGCTACCGGAATTAAACTCCTCGACCTTCACCAAGCGTCCGTAGGCATCATTCGTGTAGCGGAGCTGTTTGCCTCGCGGGTCGGTGGTGGTCTTTACGAAATCAGAGAAGGACACCTGGGAATTGGTAGAATCCGGATAATCGACTCTGGTTCTTCTTCCCACCGCGTCATACGTGAACGTGGCTTTGGGCTTGCTCGTGTCCGGTGCTACGTAACTTGTGCTCGTATCCGCAAAATAGGGAACATACTGCTTGTCTATTAATCCTCGGCTATTAAAGGTCACAAGGCCTGAAACAATCTGCTTACTGCTGTCTTCGACAGGGCTCCGCCGTTCGATTTCTCTTCCGAGGCCATCCGTGAAGGAGTACGTGATGAGCTGAGTGAATGTCTGTCCGGGCACTGAAGATTTTATCTTGGCCGTTGTCTTGCTCACGCAGTTAGATGTGCAATTCGAGGCAGGATATTCATACGCGAACTCCTGCGTGGGCTCGGTGGACGAGTCCAATGGAGCGATCACCTTGGTCACACGGCCCAGCGTGTCATAGACCGTCTCCGTCACCTGGCTGTTTTGATCCGTTGATGTCAGAATCTGCGCAAGCCACGGGTCATATGTGAATTGACGGGTGTGAGTCAAAGTATTCGTGATCGTGATAAGAAATAATTTGTAAGTCGTGTCATACGTATTCGTGGTCTGATATCCCCGGGCATCGGTAATAGTCGAAACATTGCCGTAATTGTCATAGGTCATGGTTGTTTTGGGATTATTCGTGCAGGTCCCGGGCGTGCCGCACCCGGAGGCCGTGCTCAGCCATTCTTCTTCTTTGGTGAGCAGGCCTTTGGTGGGTGCCGTGTCAATGCTGGTTGCGCTGTCGTAATAAAAATAGCGCTCCGCCTTGACGGTCGTAAGATCGGTATCGTAAAGCGTGGTCTTTTTCAAAGTGTTTACGATGTAGGTTCCCGATCCCGATCCGGGCGCAGTCATGGCGTAGACATAGGTATTCACCGTTTTGCGGCTGTCGGTCGAGACCGAGGTGTCTCCTTCCTCGGTTGTGGAGGCGAGATTGCCGTAATCATCATACGTGAAAGTCTGACGGGTTTGTTTATAGCTTGAGTCTCCATCGTAAATATAAGCATCCACCTGTGACACAAATACAAAGTGGACATCTACACTCGTTCCCCACGGATGGATGTCATCCCAGGTCGTCACTTCTTTAGAAAACAAATTACCCGATGAATCTTTCACCTGCTTTTCAAGAAGCTTCCCTCTGGTATGGTCCGTCTGGCCAAATGTGTTAATGGTTTTTGTGCCGGCCGCATCCGTCACAGTCACTTCACGGAAGCCGCGAAATTCTCGGGTTGTGGCTTCATACATGCCGCCTTTATACGAATACGTGGTCGTGTAGGTATTTCCCATGCCGTCTTGCTGGTCTACTTGCGTGACCACCTGAATCGGAAATGGCAGACGGTTCTTGCCATTCGTATCTGTGTTGTCAAAGGTCGTAGAGGAAGCATAGGTGATCGCCGTTTTACCTCCCCGGCCATTTTTGATTTCTTTCAGCAAATCAGGATACGGCCCCTTGTTCTTCTGCGATTTCCAGGCAGTATTGGAAGCAAGCGATTGCAGCCGGTCGGCAAGCCCGTCGCCGTCGATATCCGCCATATCCACAGCCACCGTGCCTGCAACATCCGTCCATCGCGAGAAACTATACCGTACCGAGCTGGTCATATACCCTATTGTCCCGAAGTCCTGCATGGACGTGAATCCTGTCCCCGTGTTGTACTGTACTTTCCAGGCGGTA
The DNA here is from genome assembly GCA_000405945.1 of Candidatus Omnitrophus fodinae SCGC AAA011-A17. GTDB lineage: Bacteria > Omnitrophota > Omnitrophia > Omnitrophales > Omnitrophaceae > Omnitrophus > Omnitrophus fodinae. The sequence continues at coordinate 5,019 of ASOC01000069.1, read as the reverse complement.
TTGCTGTCCGTTCCCTGGATGCGGTCAGGAAGACCATCTCCGTTGATATCAAAAAGGTCCGCCCGCTGCTCCCCAGAGTCGCTGTAATAACGTATATGCTCCCAGCGCGGGTTGGAACCCACCACTTCAATGGGACCGAAGTTTTCCATGGTCGCGAATCCGCTTCCCGTGTTGTACTGTACCTTCCAATTGGTATTGTAGTCATCCGACTGCACCCGGTCCGGCAATCCGTCGCCGTTCATGTCCACCATGTCGACTTTGGTTTCCCGGGCACTTGAAGTCAATCGAATCGCATCGCGTTTTGAATACGTCTGCATCTCCTCGGTGGTGCCCCAGTTGGCCATGGAGGCAAACCCGGAACCCGTATTCAGCTGCACTTTCCAGGTGCTGTTGTTTTCTTCGGCCATGATGCGATCAGGCAGGCCATCTCCATTGATATCAAAAAAGTCAACCCATGTCACAATAGGGTCCGTTCCCGGACTGTAACGGATGTAATCATAACTGACACTTGAGACCATGCGACTAATCGTTCCCCAGCTGGAGTTGTTAGTATCAAACCCCGTCCCGGTATTTAACTGCACAATCCAGGAGGTATTATTGTCCTGCGCAAGGATGCGGTCAGGCAAACCATCGCCGTTAATATCGATGAAATCACTCGCCTGTTGTTTGTTGTCATCAACCCGTGAGACATAATCCCACCCCGACCAGGAGGTCGGCTTGTGGAGCGTTCCAAAGTCAGACATGGACGCAAAACTCGAACCATTGTTTAACTGAACCTTCCATGCCGTGTTCCCCAATACGGCCTGCACACGGTCATTCTTTCCATCCCCATTCACATCCAGCAAATCCACCTTGGTCTCGGATGAAGTGCTAACTGTCCTGATAAAGTCATAATCACTTGATCCGGAAGAAGCTCTTTGAATACCGCTAAAGTCTGCCATCGAATCAAACTCCATCACCTTGTCCTGATACACAAAGGTCGTGGCAGGCAAACTGGTGGTGCCGTCCTTCCCATACTCGGTTACGGAAATCAGCCGCGACCGCTTCGTTGCCGTCGAGTACTCATACCCAAGCGAATACTTCCTCGCAAGCTGGTAAGTCCCTTGAGAATCCTTCACCTTCACTTGAATATTATCCAACCGCTTCTTTAGCTCCACCTTGGCTCCCGTGATGTAGGAAAAACTATCATCATCACGGTCTTCGAGCGTGAACTCCACCTTGTGCGTGTGCGCGAAACTATGCGTCTCATTGCCGTTGTACTCCACTGTCAAAGGATAGAGTTCTCCATTATCCGTTGTGTAGCTCACGGTCATGTAATTGCCCGAAGTGTCTTTGACTTTCGATAAGGCCCACTTGAACGTACCTAAACTATTAGTCTGGCGGTTTGAAGAGCTGTCTCCAAACACATGCTCTGTGCCGCTCTTGTCCGTAACTGTCCATTTGTTATTCGTAGAGTCATAGACAAACTTTAGAAACAACGCCTCATCTTTGGCCCGGTATTCATTCGTCGCCACCGAAACAAGCTCCGAGGATACTCCCTGAAAGGAAAAAAATATATTTATCTGTACTGTCATATTTGGGCACACCCTTCTTCACATCCCGCTGAATAAAACCTATGTCCAGATTCCAGCCCATTCCGAGCCAGCTATTACCGCCTGAGGAAGAGTAGCTTAGAGTCAGACCGGGCTGAACATTTTTCCTTCCGGGCGGGACAAAAATAGGCACACCCGTCTGCCCGCGGCCCGTGAATAAATCTGCCTGAAATGACTGCGCAGCCCCCGCTGATTGTGCCAGCTCTCCAAGCTGCGCGGACGCAGGATTCCCTTGGCTGGCGGATGATCCCCCCACAAGCGCATAGGAGACATCTCCGAGGATGAATACGAAAGTGAAACACACCGTGACAAAACATGAGATAAAACGGATACCCCTCGAGAAGTGCGGCTTTCGATATGAACGGTTCATAAGATTGCCTTTCCGCGGAGTGGGTTGTTGAATGCAAAGCGAAGACTAACAAGGTCTTCGCGGAGTGCCGCACCCCAAAGGGGGCGACTCAAAACGTCGAGCACGAGCTTACGGCCGGAGTAGTATGAGAAATAATTTGTCTCAAAAACGGTACTGGAGAGAGGTTCGCGAGGCCTCTCTGCCAGCACCAAAGTGAGAAAGTTCACTCCGCTGGACTTTCTCACAACATTCATTTATTTGGCCTCCGGAATAAATACTGACTTTGGGTGGCAAGCGTGATTCCATCCGCATTCCTCGCCATAAAGGAAAGCTCATGCCTGCCCTTGTCTGAACCCGAGACAGAATAAGAAAGATTATTTGAACTCTGCCATGCGGCTTTCACCGTGCTTCCTTCTTTCACCTGGTAATCCAGACTCCCCGTGCCTGGATTCTGGGCCGTCACCGTATAAGACGGTGATTCATCCGTGAAAAACCTGGACAGAGGCCCCGGCGTCACCGACTGAATCACGGGCGCTTGAATCCCGCCGCTTGCCCCTATCAATCCCGCAACGCCGTAATTGGTACTTGTCATGGCCTCTTTGCTGGTAGAATCAATACTTCCTTCATCCAGCTTGTAGACACTTGAGCTGATATCATTGCCCCCACCGCCCGAGAAGAAACTCTCTGCCACCTTGTAATTGATGCTTGAAAGTTCGGCTCTCAGCTCCATGCCCCATGTGCCGAGTACTAAGAAAGACAAAAACGCAAGGGCAATAACCCGCCGCCTCATTGGACTTTCCTCCCGTGTTCCAAAATCTCGGCAGCATGGGTCTCATTTTCCGTCAAGGGACGGCTTCGCTGCGCTCCGCCGCCACGGGCAGGTACTGCAGTTACCCCACGGCTAGAAGCCATGGCACCAGCTGCTGTGGGTTTCCGGGAGTTCAAATCTACCGCACCCAGAATGGCCGACAGTATCCGCCGTGTATCAGGATCATCCACCTTGGAAAGATCGATCTTCCTGGCCAAGGCCCGCGCACGTTCTTCCCGCACTTTTGTTTCATCGGACTTGAGCGCCATGCGCTCGGGCTTCGCGGAAGCCATCCCCGGTATCAACATCAACATTATGAGAAATCCTATCGCTTGTCTCATCATTACATCCCTCCCTTTCATCTCACGTTATACTGCCATCGCAATGGCATTAAGTTCGGCATTGCCGTTAATCACCGCTTTCCATTTGAGCTGCGTACCCGATGGCTGGCCGGAAATGCTCGTCACAGTTTCCTTCGTGCACTGCGTCCAAGTCGTCCCATTGTCCCTCGAAACGTAATAAGTAATACTGCCCGTACCCAAAGTCTCATCCGCAATCACCATGGCCTGAGTGGGTGCCGTGGCTTCTGAATACGCATTGGAAATCACACTTGCGGTGCCGGTTTGCTGCTGCTGTTCGTAGACCTTGAAATAGGCATCGTAAGCGTCGCCGAAAACCGACCACGTGCCGCCGCTGTCTTTCTGGATGGCCACGCCGTTGGCATAAGGATTGCTCCCGTTCGCACGCCTCACTTTCACGTGATTGGACCCGTCCCCGGAGGCGGATACATTTTCGATCACAACGTAATAATCGGTATTCGCGTTAATGGTGACGGGCATCGTCAGCGTGGCCGTGATCTCTTCATAGCTGGTGGAAATATTTGCTACGGAGATCGCGCTTGATTCACCCAGCAACGTGCCAGGGAGCCCGCTTGAATCGCTGTAAAGGCGGATTTTGACATTACCGGTGGGACTTCCGTAGCGGAACCATTTAAAAGTCACTTTGTCCACGGTCTTTTGGGCGCTATGACGGAACCTCTGCCCGAAGCCGTTGTAACAAGCGGAGACGTTGCTGAGGATCTCCCGCATCTCGTCTTCCGTCGTGCTTTGTTCGAGCACCCCGCCGCCGGTGGGTGTGACTATCACATCATAATTGGAGGCTCCACGCCAGGTGTAACCGCTTGAACTCCCTGAGTTGATGCCTGTGGAATCATTGAAAGTATCCAGGATCATGTCGCCCATGCTGTTGGCGCTGGCCACGGAGTAGGCATCCAGCTTGAAATTTGTTTTGGCGATGTTGACCGTGTTATCGCGGACGCCTTCAATATTCTTGTGTGAATCAGCAGCATGCGCCGAAGCTGTCAGCTTCCCTCCTGTCACATCCTCCGCCAAAAGACTGTATCCGGCTGAAGTCAGTCTCTGCCGCGGTGTCATTTCAGAATCAGATCCCACTTGCACTGAAAGCCAGTAATCCGCGTCAAAGGCAAGATTGAGAGTCGTAACGCTTCCCAGAATCACGCTAAACCGACCGGATGAGGCAGAAACCGAGGATTGTGTTTCGCTCCAAAGACTGCTTCCTTCCGTCGCCGCACTATAGATTCGGAAGGTCATGGAATACGTTCCTGTCAGGAAGTTCCCAGTGCTGTCCTTGAGAATGCCTTGATAAGTAAGCAGCTTCGGCACTGCCGCCTCAAGGCGGTTCATGGGGCAATAAAAAACCAAAAGGAAAATGGACAGGACTGAAATTAATTTTTTCATGGGACGAAGTCTCCTTTCGAAGATGGGTAAACGATCATTTCGGAATCTCATGGCAGTTGCAAAATAATCCTGTTCAATTCACAACTCAAGCTTGAAAGTCAGAGAAATGCGGATTTTGGTATCCTAGTGGGTACCAGTTGGTACCTTAGTGGGAGCCACTTTTTGGAAAACCAGCAAAATGGCGGGACAAATTAGAACTTTGTGGAAAATTCTTCCTTACAGGAAATGTGGAACCGTGAGAAGGAAACAGGAAGCAATCCGCACCTCCGGATTGTATATTTCGGAAGGAAAATCGGGCGTACGAAATATCAGGTGTTTGTCTTCAGAAAGTAGGTATTCTTTACCTTGGAACGGCAAAACCAGCTTGCCGCGATGTCCCTGAAACAGCACATAGTCGGCTTTCGGCAGTTTGACTTGAGAAATGCTTTTCTTTGCCTCGACCTCCATGAGGCCGAAGAAGAAAGCTTTGTTCTGAGGAAAGAAAGAAAAGATTTTAAGTCCTTCGGGATACTC
>ASOC01000068.1 GCA_000405945.1 Candidatus Omnitrophus fodinae SCGC AAA011-A17 | reverse complement strand
TCACATTAGAAAAGATTGGCGGAGAATTTTTCTGATTAGGAGCAGGAAGGTCATGCTGGATAGTGATCTTGGTGACGATGAAATAGGATATAAAACGACTTTATGGTTGCAATGCGTGATCACGGACATTTGAACACAAAAAATAAGGAAATCAAATGATATGAGCAGCTTGTTAGCGGTTCTGGAAGAGAAGGCAGAGAAAAGAATCTATTTAATCCGGGGCAAGAAAGTAATGCTCGATAGCGATTTGGCAGAATTGTATGGGGTTACTACTGGGGCGTTGATTCAGGCGGTCAAAAGGAATGCGGAAAGGTTCCCAGAGGACTTTATGTATCTTGTTACCAGAGAAGAGTTTAAGGTTTTGATATCACAATCTGTGATATCAAAAACCGGGCGAGGAGGAAGAACCAAATTGCCCCATGCGTTTACTGAGCAGGGAGTAGCGATGCTTTCCGGCGTTCTACATAGTAAGAGAGCAGTCCAAGTCAATATTGCCATCATGCGTACATTTGTGAAATTACGGCAACTGATTTCCACGCACAGAGAGCTTGCGCATAAGCTGGATCAGCTTGAGAGAAGGGTCGAAAAGCATGATCATGAAATCCATGCTGTTTTTGAGGCGATTAGAAAATTGTTGGAACCGTCCGTGAGGCCAAAGCGACGAATCGGATTTCATCCTTAGAATTTGTGACCATTTTGTGACCAAATCACTTTAAATTCCATCGAGTCCAATCGCTAAATGGTTCCGGTTCTCCTGATGACAGGGATCGATAAAATCGTGTCCCACAAAAAACCGGAGGCGGCCCCCTCTGCGAGGGCTGCGAAAAGCAGGCGGTGAGTGCCGGGCTGATCGAATTGTGAACGGCCGTTCACAATTGACAACTGAATGGGTAACAGTTTGCTGCGGGACGGTTTCGTAAGTTCTTTTAGACGTCAGAATGTCGTTTTAATCCTACCTGAATAGCTTTCCCCCAAGGTTTTAGATTGCAGCTTCCGCTCTTCGATAATAAAACGGATGGACAAAGAGGGTGTATGTCAAAGAAAAGACTCAAATCTGACGTTTCAAAATATGGTATTGAGGGTCGTATTTTTATTGTACGGGGCCAAAGTGTGTTGTTGGATTCCGACTTGGCCCGGATTTACAACGTGACCACCAAAGCTTTCAATCAGGCTGTAAAACGTAACATTGCCAGGTTCCCGTCGGATTTTGCCTTCAGATTAACATCCGGAGAAGCCCATAAGATGCGGTCACAAATTGTGACCGCATCAAAGCGTAACGTCCGATATTTGCCTTATGTTTTTACCGAGCATGGTGCGTTAATGGCTGCTAATATCCTTAATAGTTCCCGGGCTGTGATGATGAGTGTCTATGTTGTCCGGGCGTTTATCAAACTGCGCGAAGCACTTGTCGGCAACAGGGCGTTAGCGGAAAAGCTAGCGGACCTTGAGCGGAAATTGACATCACGCCTTAATGTCCATGAAGAAGCCATCGTGCGGCTTTTCACGGAGATCCGTGAGCTTTTGAACTCGCCTCCGCCGGGTGGGTCGGGAAAGCCCAAGCGTCGTATCGGGTTTCATCCCTGAGGGCATCCCCCTCTGCGAGGGCTGCGAAAAGCCTGCTACTGGTGCCGGGCTAGGGCAGGAATTGTTGACGCGGCAGAAGAAATTTTAATTCCTTATCGCTAAGCGAAGCAGTATAATTATTTCACCTGATGCGGAAGGGGGCGATTAATCTGGCAGCCAAAGCGGATACTGAAAAAGGCTACCTTCTCGTTATTGATGACGACCCTTTGCTCACGCGAAGTCTGAAGCACGCGCTTGAGAAAGAGGGGTACTCCGTCGACGTGGCCCGGGATGGTTACGAAGGCATCAAAAAGGCCAAGAGCGGGTTTTTCCACCTGGTGTTATGCGATATCAAGATGCCGGGCCTTGACGGCCTGATGACGATTGAGCATATTCAGCAGTTTCAGAAGAAAGCAGGGGTGGGAAAATCGGGTTTTATCGTTATCACGGCTTATGATTCGCCCGAGTACCGGAAGCAGGCATGCCAGCTGGGCGTAACTGATTTTTTACCGAAACCTTTTGATCTCGCCACCTTTCGTCACGTTATTGAGCATAATGTAAAACCCCTTGTCAAAGAAACGCCCATCCAAGAAGTCCAGCATCTGAATCAAAAGCTCGAACGCCTTCTTACTGTCTTTGATGTCCCGAATTGTCCCACGAACGAGACTCATGATTTATAGGCTCGGATATTGGCACAGATAGCTAGCGGGTGTCCAGTTCTCGCGTTTCTGACCTTTGATACGACTTCAATGTTTTTAAATCCGGCCTTCTGCATTAGGTAAAAAAAATCTTTTTCTGGTAACGCCCCACCGATACATCTGAACCAGTCGTCGATATTTTTTCTGATATTTTCAGGCAGTTTATCTTTCAGGACAACTTCACAAAAGACCGTTCTCCCGCCGAATTTTAATACCCTGAAGACTTCGCGCATAACTTTTTCTTTATCAGGAGAGAGATTGTAGATTCCGTTCGACGCAATGACATCAAAGAAATTGTCTTGAAAGGGAAGGCTGTCCGATTGCCCGCATTCAATCTCAACGTTTTTAATTCCTGCGCAATCCATGTTGGCTTTTGCCTTGCTGACCATATCCTCTGAAATATCCAGGCCATAAACCTTTCCATTTTCACCCACAGCCTTTGCATAAAAATAAAGGTCTAACCCGGCTCCGCAACCTAAATCTAAAACCACTTGTCCTTGTTTTAACTCAACCAGCGGCTGAGGATTGTTGGCGCCGGTAAAGGATTCATACATGGATTGAGGCAATTCATCCAGAAGATTTTTGGGGTAGCCCACTTTCAAAGCGAAATCTTTTCCCACAGGGAAATTAAAATCCGCGCAAGGATCTTTTGCGACCCGGCCGTATCTTTCCTTAACCGCCTCTTTTATTTCATCGGGAGACATTTCTTTTAATGATTTTTTCTTCTTCGCAAACATTCACTTATCCTTTCCAACCCGGCTTATTATGAACCGCACTTTCCCTGAATCCCGAACTTGTTGAAGACTTTTTCCAGGGATGAGTGCTATTCTTCGTTGAAAATGAGAAAAGGCTCCTTGTAAGATTATTATGAACCGGCTGCTGTAAGAAGCATCAGCCTAACCCTAGTCAGAGGATCTTCCAAGTACCATTTTAGAAGCTATACCGAAGTCTTGTATAGAAATTATCATTATCTTCCAGTTGTCCGAATTCCGTCCAGTCATGCTGGCCCAAAAAGATATTGGCCCCCGCAGTGAATTTCCAGTGATCACTGATTTGCCAGGTGAGACGCGGGCGGAAGTGGGCATCGTTGTCTGTAGGGCTGTAGAAGGTAAAAAATGATGCCTCAAAGGTTTGCCGCCAAAAAAGTTTTGTGACCCGAAGGGTCAAGAGCTGCCTGAACTGGTCGCGAGGGACATCACCGGGCTGCGCATTTGCCTTGAATTCATCGTAATCCAGCATCTGCTCAACGAAATACTGAACGCCAAGGCGCAAATCCTTTGGAAAATCACGCTCATAACCCACAAGGTATTTCATTGCAGCATTTTCGGTCAGTCGGTTTTTACCGCTCCGGTCTTCTAAGGAATCCAAATAACCTACCTCTCCCGAAGCAATTCCGCCCAACAAAGGCAGGGGTCCGCGAACGCTCGCGCCATAGATCGCAAGTTCCGGATAAAAAAGTTCTCTAGCATTCGCATTCTTGATTCCCTTCGGCTGGTTAAAGTATCCCTTGAAGGCATACGAAGCCACTTCATAAGCTCCGAAATAGCGGTAAATGCGGCCTGCGATCTGGGTGTTGTTGGGCTGAAATGAGGGTTCGGTTAATAACCGGTCCGATTCTTTTCCAACAAGGCGCCCGAGGAGATTGTCGTAGAAACTCAAACGGTCTCCTGTGATCGAGACGTCGGATGTGAAGAAGGGAATCAGGACAAGATCGGCCGAAGCCCATCGGCTTGCGAAAGAAAATTTCCCAGCGTCAGAAGGTACTTTAAGATATTCATCGTCGCGTCCAATAAAAAAAGATTCATAATCCTTCGGGAACACATCATTGATGAAAACGAGATCCCCGGTTCCCCACGTGAGAATCTGCCTCCCAAGCTTCACATCCATCCAGGAAAAAGGACTGATGAGCCCGTAAACCTCGCGAATTTGGTATTTCACCTTTTCTTCATGCTCATCCACAAGAAGATCACCCTTGTAGAAGAATTCCGGATTTCGTGAAGCAAGCCACTCGGGTTTCGCGGGTCGATAAGTTGCCTTGAGTTGGAGGCGCTCTTCCAGGAGATTGAATTCGTCTTTGTCGGTTCGTTCATCTCCCAAAAACTTTGAACCGTAACCAACTTCGGCAAATCCGTGAATCATATTTGAGATTGTGTCCCACTTGGCAAGAGTGCTTTTTTCTTTCTGGGGATTGCCCGAGGGAATTTCCGCAAACAAGGTTTGGCTGAAACAGAGGGATAAAAAAATAAAGGTTAAAAGAAAATGGCGCCAAGCCAACGGATTACCGAATCCACTTTGTAGGCGGGCGGCGCAATAGTCTTTCCTGAAAGAGATCCGGAGTGATTCCAACATCGTAGGAGATCGTTTTTATCGTTATCTCAGTTTCATGTCCGCTCCCAAGATCCTTCATCACTGCTTTTGTGATCGTGGGAGTACCCTGAAGGGTCTGGATTTCGCTGGTTTCATAGATCTTGTAAAGCGTCCCCTTCAGGTCGTAATGTTCTACCTTGAGCGGAAGATGGGTTGCTTTATCGATCCAAAACTTTCGAGAACTGAATTCTACTTCCCCGGGGCGCTTCGGCGTGCTTTTCACCACAAAAGTGGAATGTTCGCCAAGAGATTCTACGCCTAAAAGCTCATGGTCATCTTCATCCAGATCGCGGCCGGAAACATCTTCATAGGTAAAATCCGAGCCGGCGAAACTGGTGCGTTTGTCGCTGGTTGCGATCCGTTTGACCAAGTCAATCGACGGAAGATAGAGCCACCGGTCGTCATCACGGCCCGGATGTTTTAGAACTAGAAAGCTCATTCCCTCAACATCCGCCGGCTCATGGAAATAGATGTAATAGGATTGCTTGCCTCCATCCGCCTCGTCCAATCGAAGCATGGTCAAACGTCGCTCACGCGTCTGTCCTTGGCGGTTTACAATCCTCATGAATACTTCACTTTTCGCATCCGTTCGTGGATAGTAATAAGCTAGCAGCATTTCTTTCATCACCGTGCTTCCACCGGCTGTATCCGCCGCATAGGCAGATCTAAGTTCCATGCCACTCACGGACAATAGTGAAGCAAACACCAAACCAAACCCAAGGTATTTCATTGAACACCCTCCCCGCATTTTATCTTTTGGTTCATTTTATTGCTTTTGCGGCCACAGTTACTCATCGGTGACCTTCAGCTCCACCTTCCGTTCAAAATAGCTGCCGAGCATCCCTTCCTTCGGCTTGCCTTTGACCGACTCGCCTTTGGTCAGCATCACTTGCAGCGTCGGTCGGGCGAATGGTCATGGGCAATGCCGTCAGCGCCGCGCCTTCGTATTGTTCCAGCTTGTCGCCCACAATGCGGCAGGCCATTGGCAGGTTCACGTCCCAGCCAGGCGCGAATTTCGACAGCGAACTGCCGCCGATCGTGGCGGGGTCAATGTAAAGCCACGCGTTGCGATATGGCGCTTCCACCGTGTCGTCCTTCGCCCGCCCGATGACCGTCAGCAGCGTCTTGGGCTGGCCGCGTTTCACGGTCACGAGAAACGTGCCGTCAGCCTGCCGCACTGACTTCGTGGTGTCCTTATCCAGGACATCAATGATGGTTTGGCGCTCATCCGTCCACGGGCCATTGTTGGCATGGCAGCTCATGCAGGCGCGCGCCTTGCCGAGCATGCCCACCGCGGGCGGATACGCCCAAACCTCGGGCGAAAGCCTCAACAGCACGGCCAGCATAAACACTCCGATAATTGTGGGTTTCACAGTTTTTCTTTCTTGTGGTCAGTGATCTTGTTCAATTCCTCTTGGAGTTTTGAGAGCACCATGCCCGGCAGACGGCCGGCAAACGTGACGGTTCCGCCTTGTCGGACAATGAAAACGTTTTTCAAGGGACAGATTCCCGGCGCGGACGCGCTACCGTACCGTCCCTCCACTTCTCCTTTAGGATCATAGAGAAATCGGAACATTACCTTGTTCTTCCGCACGACCTCTTCCACCATTTCCCGGTCTTCACCCAGCACGCTCACGGCAACCACCTCGACTCCCTTGTTCTCATACAGCGATGCCAGCTTCTGCAGTTCAGGTATTTGCGGCTGGCACCCTCCACAGAGATTGGTGAACCAAAGAAGGACGCTTTTCCTCTTCGTCAGTTCGGATAACGTCAACGTGTTTCCGTTGAAATCTTGCAGCGTAAAATCCGGCGCTCGATCACCCATCTTCGGCACAGCGATCTTTTCGTTCGCCTGAGCGTTCGTCGTCAACGCCGTGCAGAGCGCTCCGAACATAAACAAACATGCTGCAACGAGACTGGAGGAAGTGATCTTATGAACGTATCCTGAGTTCTGTTGAATCACGGAAGGTTCTCCTTGTTTTCCAACTTCATATCGCCTGCGCAGCAGTTCTGGATCGTACCTTTCGAGGTGTGGAGCATGTTTCGCCGTATCTTTTTCCTCAAGGAAGATGCCGTTGCCGGGCCACGGTCCAAATGAGCGCCTCACGGATGCTCTGGCGCGGATTGCTCTTTCGCGCTTGTCTCCACCGGCTTTTGCACCCAGACGTTCTTGTCGGCGTCGAAGGCCCACGTGTAGCGCTCTTTGCCGTCCTCTTTGTGAACCGATGTCTTCTCCGGCAGTACGCGCAGGTTGTCTTTTCGTGTGCCCTGCACGAAAAAGTCCAGGTCATACGCCTTTCCGTCTGCGCTCTTAAAGTCCGCGCAAACGAAGAACATGTCCGGGCCGACCTGCGACAACCGCTCGCGATGGACGCGATCCAGCGTCAGCGCGAGCGGCTTCCCGGCCTTTTTGTCCTCGACCTTAAACGCACCGTCTTTCGATTCCTGTTTTACGTAGGACTCGATGTGTTTGGCTACGTCCTCCAAGGTCACCGCCGATTCAGCCTTGGCAGCGCCGCTGGGATGTTCGGGGTGCTCCTGAGCCCAATTTGTGGGTACGTTTACTCCCCATGCCAACACGGCCGCGACCACCGCGACCGACAGCCGGCGAATTGGGACTTCCGATAATGTAATTTGGTTTGTCTTCATGTGTGTCATCCTCCTGCGGGTCTAGTCTGTGGGTTTTCCCACCCGCGATTGAACTTGAATCCTCCGTAATCAGTTATTTCTGCTTGTGGTCTACAAGCTTGTTCCCCTACTTTCGCGCATCCGGTTCAGTTCTTCCTCGCAACTCTTGATTCCGAGCAGTCGAAGAACCGACTTCATCGGGCACCAGTTGGAAAAGGCCGACTGGAAGAGATTGAACCCGATAAAGGCGCCCAGCAATAGCCACCGCTTGGAGAAGAAGTAGGCAAGAAGCACGGAGGCCAACACTAAAAGTCCGGCAATTCCTCGCAAGCATCGTTCCAGGTACATATTTCTTTCCTTTCTATGATGACGGTCCTGTCTTCAACAGCCAACGCCTGAAAAGGTGAATGAGAGCGGGTAAATAAACGACGCTCGTTACAGAAGACAGAATCATGATCGCAGCCATCAAAATTCCGACGGTGATGTAGGGCGTCAGGGCTGAAAAACCCATCACGGCAAACCCCAGGGCAAAAAGAATCGCGTTAAGAAAGATTCCCTTGCCGGGCCGTGATACGGTCCAAATCAGCGTCTCTTTCAAATCAGGATTCTCTTTGTACCTTTGCTGGAATCGGCCTACGAAGTGAATGGCAAAATCGATGGCCATCCCAAGAGAAAGTGTCGATAAAACCGCGACGGGCATATCGAAATCTTTTCCAATCAGTCCAACCGCCCCATAAATTAACGTGATCGTAAATAAAAGCGGCAGAAAGCTCACGAACCCCCAAAGGAACGAACGGGTTTCAAACACCAGCAAGAACATAACCAAGACTAACCCCCAAAGAAAACTGGTAAGCATTCCCCAAAGAACCTCATGACTCCAGACCGTATTGAAGTAGGCAATGCCGGCGGGTTTGACTCGCGCATCTTGAGGCAGGGGATGAGAACTTAAAAAGGCGTTTGTTCGTCGAATGACCTTTTCCATGACACCGGCATCCCAGCTTTTTAATTGGACGATGATATTCGCCGTTTTCAAGGAAAAATCGATCACGTTGTCAAGATGCCTCGGTTTTGCAGCCGACTCGAGAAGAAAAAGATATTGCCCCACTTCACGTCCCGAATCGGGAATGCGGTCAAAAGCGGGATTATCGTCATGCAGGACCCTGTTTACGCGCTTGACATAATCCGCGACGGAAAATGTCTTTCCCACCAGCGGATCCTTTTCCAACTCACGTTGAAGGCCTTCTATTTGACGCAACATGGCAGGCGTTCGAATGGCGCCATCCTTTTCGGCTTGAACCACAACATAGGCCGTCGAGGTTCCTCCAAGATACTCGTTCATGACCCGGTCTGCGGTTCGTACCACACTTGCCCGCTTAAACCAATGGACCATATTGTTATTGACTCGAATCTGGCTAAGACCTGCTACTGCCACCGCAAATAATAGGAAGCCCACAAAAAGGATTGGGTTTGTTTTCTCCGCGCAAAATTTTCCAAGATGAGAAAGCCAGGAAGTATTGTCGTTTTGCTCTTTGGCGCCGGTTCCCGTCATGCTTAAGATATGCTTTTCAGGAATGAGCATTAAAATGGCAGGCACAAGGGTGTAACTCATAAGAAGAATGACCAAGGTTCCAAAACCGACCACTAATCCGAAAATCTTCACGGGGATGATGGCTCCTGTCGCAAGGGCAGCGAATCCCACGGCTGTTGTCACGTCGGAATAGAATACAGGCGGCCCGACTACCTTCATCGTTTCCAAAATGGCTCTGCGTTTATCGCCCACTTCCTTTAGCCGGAAGACAAATTCATTAAAAATATGAACGGCATCGGTCGCAATCGCCATCAGAAAAACCGGACCCATGGAACTCATGATATGAACGGGATAACCAAGACCGATCAGACCGCCCATACTCCAAATGATGCTCACCATGGCGACCGCCATATTGGCAACAACCACGGTGACGTTTCGGAACATCAGCCAAAGGGCAACGCACATCACGATTCCCGCAATGGGTGAGAAAAGCGCCATCTGGCGAAACATTTCGGTCCCAAACGTGTCGCGGGCAACGGGGTCGCCGGCAAGATAAAATTGATCATTTCCCGCCGTTTGCGGCAGGAGTGAACGAATTTTGTCCGCGATTTCTTTACCGTTGACTGTAGGTTCGATGGGAATGTAGATGGCTGCTGCTTTTGAATCCGACGAAATGAAACGGTTCACAAATAAAGGATTGTCGAGAAGCGTTTGGCGCAAGGTGACAAGCTCTGAATCAGATTGTGGAATGTCACCCAAGGCAGGTTTCACCACAAGTTCACCCTTGAGAGATATCACGTTATCCACGGTCGTGAGGCTGTCCACATCCCGTGAGATCACGCCCGGAATCTCGCGGATCGCATGGGTCAAATCCTTCAGATATTTAAGAGATTGGGGATTAAAGATCCCGTCAAGATTGACCATGCCCAGCACAATCACATCGGGATGAAGCGCGAAGTCCCTTTCTACTTGATCATTATACTGGCGAACGGGCGAAGTCGCGGGCAGCATGTGTTTGGGATCCGTGTCAACGGCAATTTTCGGAAACTGCATGCCGAAGAAAAGCGTCAAGATAAGAACAAGACCTATCATGGACTTGGGATGCTTAAGAACAAATTCCGTCAAATGTTCAAATTTCATTGTCTTCACCACCATTCGACTCTAACCCGGTTTTTCTCATCGTTTTGGCGAATCGATGAGAAAATCGGGCTAAGGGGTTCGCTAAATGCCCTCCTGCTGAACAGAGCCGCCAATACCAAAATGATCAGATTGGCAAAAAGAGGGAACCGGCTGAAAATCTGCAGGCTGATCAGGACAATGACGATGAGAATAAACAAGCAGAGAGCGGCAAGCCGCTTAATCTCTTGTGCTGCTTCAGCAGGTATCGGATCGCCATGGAGGCGGCCAAAGTGCCCTTCAATTTTTGACTGGATTCCAAAGTGGACGATGGATAGCAAAATCATGAGCGAAAAAAGCCCAATGAGTTTTAGAACAAGTACCATATTCCAAGGCCAGCCGAGACGCGCAAGCAGCCAGAGACCGGTGACCAAAGCCGTTAACTGAAAAATGAAACAACGAATGGCGTTTTTTCCAATGATGGTTTCCATATATCGATCCACCGAATAAACCATCTCCTTGCTAAAAAGGACTCGCTCGTTCACGATAATGAGTGAGTAAAGCGGAGCGGCCATGAAGATGACCGTCAAAATATGCAGAAATTTTAAGAAGGGATACAAAGTCTCCATCAGTTATTTCCTCCCGATCGCGGCCTGCTCAAGCAGCTCGCCGCCTTCTCGCAACTGTTCGAGTAAGACCTCGCGCAAGATCGCACAGGCCTTAAGCATTTTGGGATTGGCGCAGCGGTAATAAATGTTAAGCCCCTCCCGTCTCGTCGCAACAATCCCCCGTTGCCGCAATACCGCCAAATGCTGGGATAAATTTGCCTTCCGCAAACCAAGCGATTTCGCCATGGCGTCAACTGATTGTTCCCCATTTTGCAGGGTGTTAAGAACCTTGAGCCGTGTGGGACTCGCCATGGACTTACAGACTTCAGCATGAAGGGCGAAAAGCTTATCGTCTATGGTCTTTTTTTTCATAGGAACCGCTTCCTTTCTCATAAAGTTTTTCCACATCGTTTCATCAGGCATCCCGCTTTCCCTTGCTTTCATGACTCCCAAAGCTCCGCAATAACTACTCTTATAGTTTCGAATATTCGAAACTATTTAATCATATAACATAGAATGTGTCAAATGTATTTTGTCCGAGCTTTAGCCCGCATTTCTCATGGATTAACCAAATCG
>ASOC01000067.1 GCA_000405945.1 Candidatus Omnitrophus fodinae SCGC AAA011-A17 | reverse complement strand
GGCAAAAAAGAAGTGGCCGTTATCGAATCAGTTCTTAAGGGATACCCAATAGGGTTGATTTATTTTAATAAAGTAAGCGACAACAGGTTGGAAGTTTTGGATGGCCAACAACGCATTACCAGTCTCGGACGGTTTGTAACTGAAAAGTTTGCCATCAAAGATGAAAACGATATGCCGCAGAATTTTAGCGGTATGGCAAAAGATAAGAAAAACAAGATATTGGAAACTAAACTTCTCATTTATGAATGCGAAGGCACAGAAAGCGAAATAAAAGACTGGTTTAAGACAATCAATATCGCAGGGATCCCGCTCAATAAACAGGAAATATCCAACGCCGTGTATTCTGGCCCGTTTGTGACGCTCAGCAAAGAGGAGTTCAGCAATAGCCAAAACGCCAACATCCAAAAATGGAGCGCGTATGTATCCGGCAGCGCCAACCGACAGGATTTTTTAGAATGTGCGCTGGAGTGGGTTAGCAAAGGCAATATCGGCGATTATATGAGTCGTCATCGCTTTGAAAAAAATATCAACGGACTTAAAAAATATTTCAACAGCGTGATCGACTGGGTTTCTAGTGTGTTTACTGATGTTGAAAGCGAGATGCGCGGACTTGAGTGGGGCCGACTGTACGAAGAGCATCACAAGAAAGCATATGACTCCTCGAAAGTGTTAGGCGAGGTACAAAAGTTTTACGCTGATCCATATGTAAAAAACCGCAAAGGTATTTTTGAGTATATTCTCGGTGGCTCCATCGACACAAAATTGCTCGAGGTTCGAGTCTTTGACGAAGCGACCAAGAAAGCTGTTTATGCAACACAGACCGCTAAAGCCGAAGCTAAAGGTAAGTCGAATTGCCCGCTTTGTGCTATTGGCCATGATGCAAACAAGAGTAAGCTTTGGAAGTTCGGCGAAATGGATGCCGACCATGTTGCGGCATGGAGTAAAGGCGGAAAAACAGCATCCCAAAATTGTCAAATGTTGTGTAAAACGCATAATCGGGCAAAAGGTAATCGATAAGAAAAAGTTTAGACAGTGTGCCGACGAAGTTCGTAAACCGGACGGCGTCCTCCCACCGAGGATTTCTTTTGGAAGCAATCTCTTTAAGATTTGAAATAAAACCCAACGGTCGCGTCTCATAACCCAAAGGCCGCCTGTCATGTTTTCCATCTTAAATGACATTAAATTATGAGCCAAAAGATAAGAATGATTGATTGTTGTGAGCATGGGAAACAAGACGAAACATTTGTGTGCCAACACATCGTAGAGAGTCTGAGAACCAAAATTCCCTGTGGTTTTTGGTGGGCCAAGGATTCTAAAAGTTCACGGCCGGATGCATGGTGTTCAGCCTGTAATAAGCTATGGGGGGAAAAAGGGGCGAAGTGGAGCAAGAAAGTCGAGGATGTATTGGGTATTAAGTTGCTTTGTGGTGCCTGTTACGATGTTGCAAAATCACTAAATTTGTGAAACTCGTCTTTTACCCAAAACATGAGATTGTCAAGCAGAAGACAATGAACGCCCCATTCCATTCAAGCCCAGATGCCATTGTTCATGATTTTGAGGCGCTGCTCCGCTATGTCGCGGGGGAGAAAATCGCCCTCACGCCAAAGCAGAAGTTGGTACCTCTCCGTCACGTGAAGAAGGTTATGGAACATTTTCAAGTCAAAGAATCGCATGAGCATATTATTGGCGATGTCGCCTACAAAAAACGGGATGAATCCGAGTATCATCGCTTTTCTTTTCTGGATCTTCTGGCCATCGGGGGCGGATTTCTCAAAATCACTGGCCGGAACTTGCTTGCGAAAGGGCCCAACTGGGAGACTCTTTTTGCCGTTCGGCCAGAGGAACGAGGGTTTCACCTTTTTTGTGCATTACGCTACAGTTTTAACTCGGAAAATTGGCTGATGTGCGGAGGAGATTTCGGCAAACAGCTTGAGGAGAAGTCCGAAATGATTTGGTCGCGGATGCTTCATTGGAGTGACGGAAAGGTAATCGACTGGAGATTTTGGGCGCAGGAAATAATCCGTGCCTGCGGCCTTCGTTGGAACTCGATTGATCAAACCCATGCGGAAGGCCTTGCGATCTGGGGGCTTGGCTACTGCTTTTTGAAGCCTCTTGAGTACTTCGGGCTGGTAGAAGCTGACAAGAAGGAGGGGGATGACTTTGCCCGATTGCAGTCCTTCCGGCTAAATCGGGTGGGATGTGATTATTTCGGCAGGCTTTTTGCGAAAGTGGATAAATCCATCTCCGGCATTTCTCCGTTCTCGTTGAATTAGATCAAATTATAGCGGCAATATTTTTATCTTCGCTTTTCCTATTTTCGGCCTTATAATCCTTCTATCCCTAGATTTAGTGGGAGGTTGCATTTATGCTGCATATCATTATAACCCCGTCTCTTTCAGAGTCTTGCGTCACTTTCAGCGGGCTATCATTTGTACCCGTTAATCAAGAGGATCAATGAAAAGTCGTATTCTCTTAATAGACGACGATCCTTTGATTCTGAAGTCATTCAAGCTTTTGCTATCCCACGAAGGGTATGAAGTTATCCCAACGTCTTCCTATGAGGAGGCTTTGAGGGCTTTTGAAGAAAAGCAATTTGAATTGATTTTATCGGATATACGGATGCCCGGGAAAAACGGTGTTGAGACTGTTTCGGAGATTCAATCTCAGCTGATAAGTGCCGGGAAAGGCGAATTGCCAATTATTTTTATCACAGGTTATGCTGAGTACGGTGATCAATTGAAAGCTGAATTTATCGGTGAGGTTTTAACCAAGCCGGTTGATACCGAAAAATTACTAACGACAATTCGTGATTACCTATGAAGCGTGTAGTAATTACAGGAATGGGTGCAGTTACGCCAATCGGTATAGGCGTAAACGATTTTTGGGAAGCTGCCCTGCGGGGAGATTCTGGAGTAAATGAGATTACTTTATTCAATGCAGAAAATTATGAAATCCGTATAGCTGCTGAAGTCAAAAATTTCAATCCGAGTCATTATATGTTACCCGAAGTTTATAGAAAAACCGATCGATTTGCTCAAATGGGCGTTGCTGCTGCAAAGATGGCTATAGAAGATGCGGGCATAGAACTCCAGATAGATCAAAAACGTAATAATATCCCTGTAATTATCGGATCAGGTTTGGGTGGTAGTTTATTTCATGAAGAACAGATATTACGCTACTTGGAGGGGAAAGATCCTCGCAAGGTATATTCAAGTACTGTAGCGCGTGTAGCTCCCAATGCAGTTTCTGCGTATATAGCGATGCAGTTCAAACTCCGAGGACCCAATGTAACGATTTCGACAGCTTGTTCTTCAGGTGGTAATGCGATTGCAATGGCTTGTGGCTTAATTCAAAGCGGGTTTTCGGACATTGCTGTGACTGGAGGAGCCGAGTGCCCAATTACACCGGTTACCTTTGCTGGCTATCAATCCTTAAGAGTGCTGTCCAAAGGGGAAGAGAATGGCTTCAAGACCCCCCGGCCATTTGATAAGCGAAGAGATGGTTTTGTATTGGGTGAAGCAGCAGGAATTTTAATATTAGAAGAATATGAACGCGCAAAAGCCAGAGGTGCTAAGGTCTACGCAGAGCTTTTAGGGTATTCCAGCAATTGCGGTGCTTATCATATGGCAGCGCCGGATCCTAGTGCCGACGATGCGGTTGACGCGATAGAGAAAGCTTTAAAGATGGCAAATATTACATCAAAAGATGTTAACTATATTAATGCGCATGGAACTGCGACTCAACTGAACGACGTTTGTGAAGCGAAAGCAATCGGATCAGTGTTTGGGTTTGGTTCAAAGGGTCCGTATGTGAGCGGCACCAAATCCCAAACAGGACATACCATTGGAGCGGCGGGAGCTATCGAAGCCGTGTTAACGGCTCTGGTAGTTAAGAATAATATTATACCGCCTACAATTAACTGTGACGAGCTAGATGAAAATTGCGATATCAACGTTATTCGGAAAGATGCCGTACGAACAAAAGTGAATTATGCCGTTTCGAACTCTTTTGGATTTGGCTCCAATAATTCAGTTCTTGTTTTTGGAAAAGTCAAAAATGAAACAGGTCATTGAGGATTTTGTATATAAAAAAGTAATTCGAAACATACTACTTATGAGTAAGCTCGGTCGCCAAAGTGTGCTTGGCGAGGCTTCAACCGGGTACAATTTTGATCACATGTATACAAATAAACCGGATGGCTATTTAGGGATCGGGCGAATAATTGATTATATATTACTGCATTTACCAGCTGTTAAGGCAACAAGGGCTCGAAAAGAAAATATTATCGCGATTTTGGCGGCTGAAATTGAACAAAGAAAAAAGAATGGAAAAGTGACGAGGATAATGGATGTAGCTTGCGGCGCCGGTAGATATTTGGCGGAATTAGATGCAAAATTCAAGGAAAGTGATATTGAGATTATTGGCATCGATTATGATACGAAGTCACTGATTTTAGGGGAATCAATAGCTAAATCATATAACGTTAGTGAAAAAAGCATCCGTTTTCTAAAAGGAGATATTTTTCGCCTTGATCATTTAAAACGCCTGGGTACAAAGATTGAATGGTGTCCCCATATTATTATTGCTTCAGGTCTAGTTGAATATCTTGATGATAACGTTGTGCAGGATGTTTTTAGGCAAATCCATGAAGCTTTGGATGACGGGGGGTGTTTCTTGTTTGTCAGTCAGCAGAATAATCCAAGCCGAAAATTAATGGAAAAGGTCGGTACGACCAAAAATGGTCCCTGGATTCTTCATTACAGACAGCCATCGGTGCTTTGCGACTGGTTAAGAGAGGTTGGGTTTAAAGACATTCATTTTCGAACGGACCAATGGGGGATGTACGATCTTTTTACCATAAAAAAATAAAATTTTCCATTTTATCAAGCGGAAGAGGGGACAATGCCGAATAAAAATAAAGATCAATTGCGAAAAGAGATATTCGAGCGGCTCAAGAAGATTCTTACAGATTTGCTTCGAGTTTTTCACGAAGAGGCGCCTGAAAATCAACCCAAGATAGAGATGGACACCGATGTCGTTAATGATTTGGGGGTGGATTCTGTGGAAACTCTTGATCTTATGAATGCAATTGAAGAAGAGTTTAATGTGAATCCGAATCTGAGTGAGGCAAACACAAAACGAAAAATCAGTCAAATTGTTGACTACATCATAGAGCTCAGTAACAAGTGAGTTGAATATGTCTACGAATAAATTACTAACCTTGAAGCATATAGAACTCGATAAGCGGCTTGAAAATGCCTTATGGATATTATCAATTAACAATCCCCCGGTGAATACTCTCTCCAAAAAGCTGTTTGACGAGTTGGAAATTGCGATAGATGAGTTTAGTTCGGATCATAATGGAAGAGTCATGATTTTAACGGCAATTGGCGACCGAGCCTTTGCTTCGGGCGTTGATATTAACGAAATCTTGGCCCTCGGATCACCGGATGAATGTGCGTTGATGGCGCAAAAAGGACAGAATGTTTGTAATAAAATCGAATGCTTAGACAAGCCAGTAATTGTAGCTATAAATGGGATGTGTATTGGTGGAGGTAATGAAATAGCGCTAGCATGTCATTTGCGTATTGCATCGGAGCGGGCTAAATTTGGTCAGCCCGAAGTAAACTTAGGTATCATACCGGGTTTCGGCGGGACCCAACGCCTTCCACGTTTGATCGGTGAATCTAAAGCTAAAAAATTAATCCTAACAGGTGATCTTGTATCAGCTCAAGAAGCTTTACAATTAGGATTGATTGATATGGTTGTAAAACCTGAGAAATTGATTGAATCGGCGATAGAATTGGCCAAACGGATTCTAAGAAACAGTCAAGTGGCTATAAAATATGCGCAACAGGCCATACGGGAAGGTTTAAACAGACCTCTCAAAGAAGGGCTTAAACGAGAGATAGAGTGCTTTAAGGAAGTATGCAAATCAGAAGACATGAGAGAAGGGCTTAAAGCTTATAAAGAAAAAAGGGTGCCAAATTATAAGCACCATTAAACCCAGAATTAATTTATGACTGTTACTGGCGTTATCTTATTTGGGGATAGCATTCTCGCTGGCACGGGTGCTACCGAGCGTGATTTGGGTTGTGCAAAAATTATAAAGAAAAATTTATCAATACCTGTTTCTCTAAAGGCAAGAAATTGGAATACTAGCGAGGATGGCTTAAAACGTATAGATAATGACGTCATCGCTCAGGCGGGATTGTCGCACGTTATAATTTTATTTGGCAATAATGATTGCTGGGTGACAGAACAAGAGAAAGCGAAAGTTCCAATTGAAGAGTTCAAACAAAATCTGATCCAAATAGCAAAACGTATCAAAGCTAATAATCAAGTACCTGTGCTTGCCAATCTGCAACCCATTGACTCGGGGCAGTTATTTAAGGTCAAGCCAGATCTTTTAGATTATAGGAGTAAGATCAAGTACGACCCTGCAGCTTGGCAAGCACAATACAGTCAAATGGTTGAGTCGGTGGCGACTGAATTAGGCAGTGATTGGGTTGATATCAGAACAGCATTAAAAGCGCAGTCCGATTTAGTTATTGCTGCTGACGGCCTGCATCCGAATGATCAGGGGCATAAGATTATAGCCGACGAGATTCTGAAATATTTTAAAAGGATAGATGCTAAAAATGTTCGTTTGGATGCCGGGTAGAGTCCAGGCGAGTTTACAGTGTTTGAATTCCTGACGAATGGAAATAAATTGACATTTTATACAACGATTACAGGGTTGACTGCATTACTAGGATTTAGCCTCGGAGGATTCGTTTATTGGCATAAACCTCATACGCCGCTTAAAATTAGTTGGGTTATCTTTAGCTGTACGGTTTCTTTTTGGAGTTTGGGTTATTTTATCAGTTTGCTTGCTATTAATTACTCAACTTCCATTCTTTTCAGTAGATTGTCTCATGCCTGTGGTTCTTTTATACCCATCACTTTTCTGTATTTTGTATTAATCCTTCTTCGCCAAGCAGAAAAAAAGAAAAGACTGCTATTCTGGGGATATGTTTTTTCAGCCTTCATGTTTCTTTGTTCTTTAACACCTTTGGTTGTTAGAGATATATTGCCCAAAAGAGGTATACCTTACTATCCTGATTGGGGCATTTTTTATCCATTGTATACGGCAAATTATTTGGTATTTATTGGCTATTCGTATTTTCTTATGGTTCGAGCAATCTCTTACCTCAAAGGACTCGAACAACGCCGTGTAATTTATCTTTTTGCCGCATCGATTCTTGGCTTCAGCGGCGGTATTTCCTTATTTCTCTTAGTCTTTAACATACAACTTCCGCCATACGGGAGTACGCTCATCTGTCTTTATCCAATAATTATGTCTTATAGCATTGTTAAACACAGATTGATGGATATCGAAGTCATTATCAAGAAAACGCTCGTTTTTGCGGGATTGTTTTCATTTATATTTGGTTTATTTGCCTTTTTCTCTTTTATATTAACGGATATATTGCAGCAAGGGGTTACTCCTTCGATGCGCTGGTTGCTGTTTGCTGCGGCAACGGCAGTGATAGCGCTAACCGTCAGAAGGATGGAATTATTCCTGGTCAATCTTACTGACAGATTTCTGTTTCAGAAGAAATATAATTATCACAAGCTTTTAAGGGAAAATAGTAAGCAGATATCGGTGATTCAAAGTTTGGACGAGATGGCGAAACAGGTAGTGGCATTTTTGATTACCCAAGGCAGAATCCGGAATGCAGGCATTTTTGTTCAGTCGTATGATCAGAGGCGTTTTGAATTGAAATACCCACTCGGATATGGAGGGAAAACAAAACGTCCCTCTCTCTCATTGGAAGCTGAGCATCCGTTGGTCCAACTTTTATTGGAAAGCAAAACGCCCTTGGTGTTAGAGGATATTGCGAAGGAGCCTGCCCGTGGGGACAAACGTAAGGGTTGGAATATGCCTGAAGTTAATTTGGATGAAGTTTTAAGGATCATGAGACAATTGAACGCGGAAGTAATCATTCCGAGCTTTTTGGGCTCGCCTTCCAATGGACAAGGAAAAAGCAACAGCGATAGTTATCGACTTAAAACCATGCTGGTACTGGGGCCTAAAAAATCCGACGAGGAGTATACGGACGAGGACTTAGATGTTTTTTTTACCATTGCCCAGGATTCGGCCATCGCGGCTGAGAATGCAAGATTATTGGACTTGATTCTAAAGGAGCGCGAGTCGAGATTAAAGGCGGAAAGCGAAGCTAAGATGGTTGCCTATGCAAAATCAATCGGCCATGAGACCAAAAATGCTTTGGCAGGGCTCTATGATCCGGCGCGATTTTTAACTCAGTACGCTCCCGAAGATTTTATGAAAATTTATGACCGGTTTCTAAAAGAAAAGGTTCCTGAAGGAATTGAAAAAAGATTCTTGGAAATCATTGAAAAGATGAAAAAGCAAGGCGATAAAGTTTTTGCCAAAGCGGATGAGATTCGTATCATTACCAAGACTGCAGAAGGGACACTTTCCTCAAGCGAGGAAGAATTTGATGAAATTAATTTTAAGGTTTTGTGGGATTCTGCCAAAGCCAGTGCTAAAGGGGGACTTTGCCGGTTCATCCGAGAATGTCCGGACCGATTCTTTCCTTATGGGAATGTTGTTTTGCTTCAGCGCGTTTTTGTTAATTTGATCAATAATGCAATGGAAGCCATGCCGAATCATCACGATAAGGAACTTGAAATCATTGTTCACGGGGAATATCGGGTTGTCGACGGAAAAAAAGTAACGTACTTCGAATTCCGGGATAATGGCCCCGGGATCCCGGCTGAGATTCAGGACAAAATATTCCAGCAAGGATTCTCGACTAAACCGAAACCGAAGTCCACCGATATCGAAGCTTCCGGTCATGGGCAGGGACTCTGGATATGTAAACAGAACATTGAAGAGGTTCATGCTGGAAGGATATGGATAGAAAGCGAAGCAGGCAAGGGGGTTGCCTTCAAATTTTGGCTGCCTCTAAAAGAGGGCGAGCCCGGTTTCCAAAATCTATGATAAAGCAACCGCCTTACGGAGCCGTTTTTATGACAGACGGGCAGGTTTGAAGTGCAGAAAAACATTTTGATTGTCGATGACGAAATAGATATTTGTAATTACCTGAAAGACACGTTGGAATACGAGACGTACAAAGTAGATGCTGTAAAAACCGGCGAAGAGGCACTCGAGAAACTCAATCATGCTTCTTTTGACGTAGTTCTCATCGATGTGCGCTTGGAAACCAGGGTATCAGGTGTTGATGTGATTAAAAGGTGCCGTGAATTGCCATTGCGTCCCAAAATTGTGATTATTTCGGCCACGCCGGAGCGTTTGCTAAAGCCTGTTTTTGAACAAGAAGGTATTTTGGATTTGGTCGGTATTTTTTTGGAGAAACCGGCAGGTTTAAAACCCGAAGTTATAGTCCGTCATGTAAAAACTGTTTTGGGGAGGTGAGGTGACATTGTGAGTAAGCCCAGCACGATATTAATCGTTGATGATGATAAGGCCGTTATCGAGCAATTGATGAACCATTTTCGAAGACGCAACTTCGAACCGATTGCCACAGCCAACCCTACGATCGTTGAGCAGACTTTGGAAGTTTTCCAAGTTCATCTGATCCTGCTCGATCTGAGAATGGAAAGGTTGGATGGCTACGAAGTCCTCAAGAAACTCCGTCAGAAGAATATAACAACACCCGTTCTGATTATCACGGCCTATTATAAAGATGAAAAGGCGCGGCTTGAACAGTTTGGGACCACCGCCGAAGATGTTATCGAGAAACCTATTCGGGATTTTAAAAAGATTGAGGCATGTATTAATCGAAAGCTGAACAAGATTGTGGCTCCGGATCAGGTGGGTAGTGATTATGAGGACGAAATTTATTATGACAATCGGACCAAAATCGTTCTCGTCGATGATGAGGTCGAAATAAATGAGATTCTCAAGGAGTCCTTAGAAGCAAGACGGTACGATGTGGAGGTATTCACGAATGGGAATGAGGCACTCGAATATATTCGCAAAAACGGATGTCATATCGCGATTGTCGATATGAAGATCCCCGGCTTAGCAGGTCACGACCTCATTAAGGCGGCACTTGGAGTCAGGCCTTCACTCAAAGTCATTCCGATATCTGCTGCTTACGCGAAAGAAATGAGAGAACTCCTTGCAAGCGTCGGCTTCGATCCCGAAAAACTTGTGACCAAACCATTCAATCTTTCAACCCTTATTGAGCAGATCAAAGTGCTCGCCACAGAGATCGGCACTTTGGGTGTCGAAAAATCTTAGAATACAATCCCAGGGGAGGCGACAAAGAAACCCTTTGCCTGAACTTGACCTGGATTCCGCAGCATATAGCCTAAGTTGCCGTCAAAATAAACGCTTTCACCTTTGAGTAACGTCAGAGGACTTCGCCGTATGCCCATGGTCAGTTCAATTTCGCCTTCTTCGACGTAAATGGCTACCATTGCATTATCTTTTCTTTCCCAGTTTTTTCCGGGCCGTGAGCCTTGGGGCTCAATCAAAATTTCACCGCAAAAAAATTCATTTCGGCTATTTGGAGGCACGCAGGAATAGATTTTAACGCCATGATAGGCGCTATAATCGATACTCGCCCGGGTTCCGGCGGTGGCCATTGAAAAGGTACTTTTTTCCTGCCGGCGGCACCATAGCAAGAATTCATCCATTGAAATACCGGTTGCTGCCAAGAGATCTTCAATTTTTTCCCAATAAATGACGGAGGATCCTCTCTTGATTCTCATGAGCTTCATGACCTGTTCATGATTAAGGGAATCCGTTAAATCGGCCAGGTGTTTGATGGCAATGAGATGGTCGGGTCTGTCGGATCTATATTGCCGGATCTTATCGATTCCCCCCGCAATATCTATTGAGTCTGATTTTTTCTCGCCTCCTTGACGGCCGGGTTTTAGCTTAGTGTAATTCGGGTGCTTTGTGATGAGATAAATCACGGCTGCATGGTCTTCATCATCATTTACAATATCGTGGGCAAACGAACCGTCTAGGGAAAATGCCTGATTTGCCGTAATGTTAAAAAGCTGGTCGCGGTGATGGATCTTAATGTTGAATCCTTCGGAAATGAACCCAATGACAGGGTGATGTGCTCCCAGAATAAGTTTTTCAATCGTTCTTGTGAAATCCGCTT
>ASOC01000066.1 GCA_000405945.1 Candidatus Omnitrophus fodinae SCGC AAA011-A17 | reverse complement strand
CGGATGCCGGTTGTTCAAGCGGCGGGTTGCCGCTAGGTCTTCCGGCACTGGGCGATCGGCCCGGTGGATCGGGCCATCCGTTTCCCATGTCGGTGAGCTGCCCGAGACCACTTGAGACATTGACGATCCTTCCATAATGATGTTTTTTCATCAGGGGAATCACGGCCTGGGTAAGATGAAGAGGTGCAAGGGTGTTGGTGCGGAAAGTTTGCCCAATCATTTCAGAGCCGATTTTTAAAATGCCGGGTCCGTGGTGGTCCAGCATGATGCCGGCATTGTTCACCAGCACATCACAGCGGCCATACCCCTTTTCCAGTTTTTCCTTCAATTGTTTGATATGAAAATCATCCGTGACATCCAAATGGACATAGGAAACATCAAGCCCTTCTTCTTCAAGTTTCAGACAAGCGGTCTTACCGTTCTGAATGGACCGGCTGGTGAGCACCACATGAAACCCGTTTTGCGCCAAAATCCGGCTGGCCGCGAATCCAATGCCTTTGTTGGCGCCCGTCACCACCGCAACTCGTTTTGTCATTGCAACACTCCTTTCATGCCTCCCCAAAACACCCTGTTTGAGATTATAGGCCTGTTGACTACCTCTTTTCAAATAGGGAAATTCAAGGCATAATAATCCCCCTATGGATTTTTCGGAAAGGCCTTTTCTCGTGATTTGGGAAACCACCAAGGCTTGCGATCTCGCCTGCGTGCATTGCCGCGCTTCGGCCGATCCTTATCCGGGGCTTAACGAACTGACGACTGCTGAGGCCTTCCGCATGATTGACAGCATTGCGGAGATGAAAACACCGATTCTGGTGTTCAGCGGCGGTGATTGTCTGAAAAGACCGGACCTGCCCGAACTCATACGTTACTCCAAATCCAAGGGATTGCGCACGGGCGCCATTCCGGCCGTGACTCCGGCATTGACCCGGGAGAAAATCCACGAATTACGGCAAACCGGTCTGGATCAAATCGCCTTCAGTCTGGACGCGGCGGACCCGGCCGAGCACGACGCTTTTCGCCGGGTGAGCGGGGTTTTTGCCCACACCATGGAGGCCGTCGAATGGTCCCGGCAATGCGGCCTTGCGGTGCAAATCAATTCACTGGTGAATATTCACAACACGGAAAATTTGACCCTGCTTCTTGACCTGATTGAAAATCTGGGAATTGTGTTTTGGGAGGTTTTTTTCCTGGTGCCGGTGGGAAGGGGAACGGAGCTGCCTCTTTTGAGCGCGGAAAAATTTGAAGCGGCTTTTGAAAAAATTTATGAACTCAGCCAACGCGCTCCTTTTATTATTAAAATAACCGAGGCGCCTCATTACCGCCGCTTTTGCATTGAAAAGGAAATGATCAAGGAAGGGAAAGACCCGCGCAAGGCCAAATTCGGCGAAATCGACATGCCTTATTATTTGAGAAAAACGCATGGCCCGCACGGCAGTATCGGCATGGCCCCGCAGGGAGTGAATGCAGGCAAAGGATTTGTTTTTGTTTCCTATGAAGGCGAAGTCTATCCCAGCGGATTCCTGCCCATTTCCGCGGGCAATATCCGCAAGACCCCGCTTCCTGAAATTTACCGTGACGCCCCGCTTTTCCGCGAATTGCGGGACAGCGCGCTTTTAAAAGGGCGTTGCGGTATTTGTCCCTTCCGCGATATTTGCGGCGGGTCGCGTTCGCGCGCCTACGCCGTGACCGGTGATTATCTGGCCGAAGACCCGAGCTGCGTGTTTCAGCCCGGCGGAGTTTCGGTGCGTTCGTGAGCGCGCCGAAAAAAGTGGCCGTGGTTGGAGGCGGTATTTCCGGACTTACGGCCGCCTACAGGCTTCATTCCCTTTGTCAACAATCCGGCATCCCAGTCAATCTTTCCATTCTTGAAGCGCGCGTCCGTTTTGGCGGCGTGATTGAGACTTTTGCCCGGGACGGATTTCTCATGGAAGGCGGGCCTGATTCCTTTATTTCCGAAAAACCCTGGGCGCTTGAGTTGTGCCGTGAACTGGGACTCGAAAAAGATATTATTCAAACCAATCCGGACATGCGCCGGAGCTTTATTCTTTCAGGCAGTAAACTGATGCCTGTGCCCGAAGGATTTTATCTCATGGCGCCGTCCAGCCTGGGCGCGCTGGTCAGGACGCCGCTAATCAGCCTGGCCGGGAAATTGCGTATGGCCATGGAATGTCTGGTGCCCGCGAAAAAAAATGTGGAAGACGAAAGCGTGGCCAGTTTTATCCGCCGCCGTTTCGGCCGTGAAGCGCTGGATAAAATAGGCCAGCCCATGATAGGCGGGATATACACCGCGGACCCCGAATCTTTGAGCTTGCAAACCACTTTTCCAAGATTTCTTTCCATGGAGCGTGAGTTCGGCAGCGTGAGCCGGGCCTTGATGAGGCCTAAACTAGCGGACCAAGCAGCGGAGAAAAAAGCGAGCGGGCCCCGTTACAGCTTGTTCCTGACTTTGAAAAACGGATTGGACTCCATGGTGAGCGCGCTGAAGGCGAAAATGAGCGGAGTTGAATTTCTTTGCGGGGCGGAAGTCGCCCAGGTGTCCAATGACCGTGGGTGGAAAATCCATTTAAGAAACGGAAGGGAAATCGCGGCTGACGCGGTTTGTCTGGCCGTGCCCGCGCCTCATGCCGCGGGCATGCTGGCCGACTTCGCGCCTGATCTCGCGGCCGGCTTGAACACCATACCGTATGAATCCGTGGCCACGCTTCATTTTGTTTTTTCACCGGGCGACATCCGTCACCCTCTTAACGGTTTTGGATTTGTGGTGCCAGCCACTGAGAAGAGAAATATGGTGGGCTGCACCTTTTCACACGTTAAGTTTCCAGGCCGGGCGGGAAACAGCTCCGGCATTCTGCTCCGTGTCTTTCTGGGAGGCGCCATGGAAAGGGACACCATGGATCTGGACGACAAGACTTTGGAAAAAATAGTTCTTGCAGAATTGGACGAAGTTTTGGGCGTGCGGAACGCGCCGCGCGATACCGTTCTCAGACGCTGGCATCAATCCATGCCCCAATATCATGTCGGGCATCAGCAAAGGGTGCGGGATCTTTTCAGCAAGGCCGCGGCTTATCCCGGGCTTTTTCTCACGGGCAATGCTTATGAAGGCGTGGGCATTCCGGATTGCATTCATCACGCCAGTCAAACCGCGGAAAAAATCGTTTCTTTCCTTAAATGAAGGGTTTGCTACAATAAGTAAAGGAAACAGACCATGACTGAATTTGTCTATAAAGAACCCTACCCTTTAACAAACGATGACACGGCTTACCGGCTTTTGACACGGGATCACGTGAGCGTCGAAACTCTGGACGAACGTAAAATCCTCAAGGTGAATCCTCAAGCCCTGACCTTGCTCGCGCGTGAGGCTTTTGACGATGTTTCGTTTTGTCTGCGCACGGCCCATCTCGAAAAAGTAGCCGCTATTTTGAAAGATCCTGAAGCTTCGGAAAATGACCGTTTCGTGGCCCTCGTTTTTTTAAAGAACGCGGAGATAGCGGCCGGCCGAGAATTGCCGTCCTGCCAGGACACGGGCACAGCCCTCGTGGTCGGGAAAAAAGGCGAGCGGGTGTGGACAGGCGGTGAAGACGAGCTTCATCTATCCAGGGGGATTTACGAAACCTTTCAGAATAGAAATCTGCGCTATTCCCAGCTGGCGCCGCTCACCATGTTTGACGAAAAAAACACGGGCACCAATTTGCCGGCGCAAATAGAAATTTACGCCGCGCAGGGCGCGGAATACCATTTTCTTTTTATCGCCAAAGGCGGCGGCTCGGCCAATAAATTTTTTCTTTATCAGGAAACCAAATCGCTTTTAAACGAAAAATCGCTTTCAATCTTCCTCGAACAAAAATTATTCACGCTGGGAACATCCGCCTGCCCGCCCTATCACATAGCCGTGGTTATCGGCGGCACCAGCGCCGAGGCCACGCTCAAGACCGCGAAGCTTGCATCCACAGGGTATTATGATCATTTGCCGGTCAAGGGCAATGAATGGGGCCAGGCTTTTCGCGATCCGGAATGGGAAGCCAAAATTTTCAATCTGGCCTGCAGCACGGGCATAGGCGCGCAATTCGGCGGGAAATACCTCGCGTATGACGTGCGGGTGATCCGTTTGCCCAGGCACGCTGCCTCCTGCCCGGTGGCTATTGGCGTGAGCTGCGGCGCGGACCGCAACATCAAGGCCAAAATCACGGCGGACGGGGTTTTTCTGGAGGAGATGGAAAAGAATCCGGCAAGATTTATGCCTGATGCGGCAACCGTTAAAATGCAGAAGCCGGTGGCCATTGATTTGGATCAGCCCATGAAAGAAATTTTGAAAGAGCTTTCCAAATATCCCGTCAAAACGCGGCTTTCGCTGAACGGCACGCTTATTGTGGCGCGGGATGTGGCGCATGCCAAAATCAAAGAGATGCTTGATAGCGGCCGCCCGATACCTGAGTATTTCAAAAATCATGCGGTTTATTACGCGGGGCCCGCTAAAACGCCGAAAGGCATGCCCACGGGAAGTTTCGGGCCCACCACGGCCGGGCGCATGGATGTTTATGTGGATGAATTCATGTTGCATGGCGGTTCCCTGATTATGCTCGCCAAAGGCAACCGTTCGAAAGCCGTGACCGAGGCCTGCAAAAAACACGGCGGATTTTATTTGGGCTCGGTCGGCGGTCCGGCCGCGGTTCTTG
The DNA here is from genome assembly GCA_000405945.1 of Candidatus Omnitrophus fodinae SCGC AAA011-A17. Taxonomy (GTDB): domain Bacteria; phylum Omnitrophota; class Omnitrophia; order Omnitrophales; family Omnitrophaceae; genus Omnitrophus; species Omnitrophus fodinae. The sequence continues at coordinate 6,706 of ASOC01000066.1, read as the reverse complement.
CCAAGGAGAATATTCTGAGTTCCGAAATCGTGGCTTTTGAGGAATTGGGTATGGAAGCCGTGCGCAAAATCCGCGTGAAAGATTTTCCAGCCTTTATTGTCTGCGACGACAAGGGCAATAACTTTTTCGAACATCTAAACCGTTGAATCAGCCGAAAACCGCCGCCTACTGGATTGATAAACTGGGGCTCTCTCCGCACCCGCAGGGAGGCTATTCCCTTGAGACTTACCGTGCCGCGGAAAATATCCGGGACGGTGTTCTTGGTCAGTCTGATGATTCCCTTTGCCAGGTGTTTGTGCCTTAACCCCCATGATTTGATTCCCGCCTTCCGGCTTTTGGGAGAGCTGGTTTTTTGACCGAGGTGGTGGAGTACCAATATCCGGATGGTTTTATGGTCCAGGGACTGATTCAAGATCCGCTCGCGGCTTTTCTCGCCACCCTGATCACGGGCTGCGTTGCCGGTGTCTTTTTTTCGGCTTCTCAATGCGCGGTTCTTTCTCTATAATAAAAATCTGTTATGCATTTTTACGCTGACCTCCACATTCATTCCAAATATTCCCGTGCCACGAGCCGGGACTGTGATCTTGAAAATCTGGCCTACTGGGGGCGCAAAAAGGGCATCACGGTCATAGGAACGGGTGATTTCACCCATCCCGCCTGGATAGCGGAAATCAAAGCAAAGCTTGTCCCGGCTGAGCCCGGTCTTTTCAGGCTGAAAGAAGATATCGAAAAAGCGGTTTTCGCCAAACTTCCGCCCTCTTGCCGGGGACCGGTGCGTTTCATGCTGTCGGTGGAAATATCGACCATTTACAAGAAGGGCGACAAAACGCGGAAAGTCCATCATCTGGTTTACGCGCCCAGCATTGAAAAAGCCGAGGCCATTAATAAGAAACTCGGGAGCATAGGCAATATCCGCTCCGACGGCCGTCCCATCCTGGGTCTTGATTCCCGGCATTTGCTGGAAATCGTGCTTAACGCGGGCGAGGATTGTTACCTTGTGCCGGCCCACATTTGGACGCCCTGGTTTTCCGTGCTGGGTTCCAAGTCCGGTTTTGATAAAGTTTCGGAATGCTACGGTGACTTGGCGGACCATGTTTTCGCGGTTGAAACCGGGCTTTCGTCAGATCCGGAAATGAATTGGCGCGTTTCGCATCTTGACCGCTACCGGCTTGTTTCCAATTCAGATGCGCATTCGCCGCAAAAACTCGGCCGCGAGGCTTGCGTGTTTGAAACGGACATGGATTATTACTCCATGCGCTCCGCGCTTCAAACCGGCAAGGGCTACGGAGGCACGGCCGAATTTTTCCCCGAAGAAGGGAAGTATCATTTGGACGGCCACCGCAAATGCGATATCCGTCTCTGGCCGGAAGAAAGCCGGAAATTAAACGGCTTTTGCCCGGTTTGCAAAAAACCGCTTACGCTGGGCGTGATGTACCGCGTGGAGGAGCTCGCGAGTCGGCCTATATGCGGAAATGAAAAGCCCAAAGGCGCCGCGGATTTTAAAAGTTTAGTTCCCCTTCCTGAAATGATTTCAGAAATTGTCGGTGTTGGCCCGGCCAGCAATAAGGTCGAGAAAAATTATGAGCAAATGCTTTTTAAGTTGGGGCCTGAACTTGAAATCCTGAATCATATTCCTGAAGATGAAATCAAAAGGGCCGGTTCGTCTTTGCTGACCGAAGCCATTTCCCGGATGCGCCGCGGCCAAGTGATACGTGATGCCGGCTATGATGGCGAATACGGCAAAATAAGACTTTTCAAGGATGAGGAATTGAAGCAACGGACTCTGTCGGCCAGCCTGTTCCCGTTGGAGGAGAGTCCGGACGCCGGGGAAAAAATCCGCGCAAAGAAATCCGATAAAAACAATTTCGGCGCTGTACCGCTGAAAATCAAACTTCAAGAAAAAGCTGCGGTAATCCAATCCGAAAAAGCCGGTCCCCTTGAGATTCTTTCCGCGCTTGATCCCGATCAGAGGGCGGCCGTCAGCATCGTGAACGGCCCGTTGCTTATTGTGGCCGGTCCGGGATCGGGTAAAACCCGCACACTTACTCACCGCGTGGCGCACCTGGTCCGGGAGAATTACGCCGGTCCGGAGCAATGCCTTACTATCACATTCACGCGCCGCGCGGCCGAAGAAATGCGCGGACGGCTTAAAATGCTTTTGCCCGACAGCTGGCAGAAAGTGCCGGTTTTGACTTTTCACGGTTTGGCTTTCCGTTTGCTTCAGGAAAACCGGGCTTCGGCCGGGCTTCCACACGGGTTTCGGGTTGTTACCGAAGAGGAAAGAATGGCTTGGCTTTCGGAATTATTTAAATGGTCTCCGGCCAAGGCTGTTAAAATTCTTAGAAAAATAGCGTTTTTGAAACGCGAAAGCAATGTGCCAGAAATTGCAACGGATGAAGCGTCCGCGTGGACCGTGTTTGAAAATCAGCGGGACAAGGAAGGCTGGCTGGATTATGATGACTTGATAGCCTTTGCCGTGAAATCACTGGAAGAGGATAAGGGATTGGCGCAAAGCTACCGCCGGCAATTTCCTTTTATTTCAATTGACGAATATCAGGATGTGGATGAGTGGCAATACCGGCTGGTGCGTTGTCTCGCGCCTGAGGACGGTAACCTCTGTGTCATCGGAGACCCGGACCAGTCAATCTACGGTTTCCGCGGCTCAGATGTTGGATTTTTTTTAAGATTTGAACAGGATTTCCCGGGCGCTAAAAAAATCCGGCTCACGCGCAATTACCGTTCCGGAGAATCCATTCTTTCAGCGTCTTTCCAGATGATAGCGCCCTCCAGTCTGGTGGATGATCATGCCCTTGAGGCGATTCTGGAGGACACGGGCAAGGTGATGATTTACCAGGCGCCGACGGACAAGGCTGAAGCTGAATTTGTGGTGGAGAACATTGAAAAATCGGTGGGCGGTGCTTCTTTCTTTTCCGTGGACAGTGGACGAGCGACTGGCTCGGAATCAGGACTTAACAATTATTCTTTTTCGGATTTTGCCGTGCTTTACCGGACCGAAGCCCAAGCTGATGTTTTGGAGGAAGCGCTTGAACGTTCCGGACTTCCGTTCCGCAGATTTTCGCAACAGCACGTGATAGAGGGCACGGACGGCTGGGACGAACGCGCGGACCGCATCGCCCTACTCACGCTGCACGCGGCCAAGGGCCTGGAATTTTCCGTTGTTTTTATCACCGGCTGTGAAGACGGACTTATCCCTCTCCGGTTTGGAGCGAAGAATGACGAAAAGGAAATAGCCCCGGCCGCTCGCCAGGGCCAGCCTGTCCAAGCCGCGGCAGGCGGCCTTTCCAAGCTGGCTGAAGAAAGGCGTCTTTTTTACGTGGGCATGACCCGGGCCAAGGATCGGCTGTTTTTATCCCACGCGGCCAAGCGTTTCTGGAACGGTAAAGTCCGGGAACAACAAGTTTCGCCTTTTCTGCAAGATATCGAAGAAAAACTTTTGGAGAGGAAGAAGTCCGTTTTTAAGGCGAGGAAAAGGTCTGAAAAATCACAATTTGAGCTGTTTTAATCGATATCGTAAGATTGCTTGGCAGAGCGTAAGAGCCGACAAGCAATCTTGGGATGATGCAAAACGGGAGGGGAAATAACATGGGAGTCAAAGACGCGACCGAAGCAAGAGTGGGCAATGTGCTCAAGGTCGAAGGAGTTATTTGCAGCGTGGTCTCGCAGGAAATCAAGGGCACGGGCAAATTCGGAAAAACAGTTCATCTTAAGCTCAAGAGCCTAGCGGACGGCCGGCTCATGGAAAAAAGCATACGCGCTGAAGAACGCGTGGAGGATGTGGACATTCATCACGTGAAATTTCAGTATATGTACCGCGACGGCGATCAGTTTTATTTTATGAACCATTCAACCTATGAGCAGGCGTCCCTGTCTGCGCAGGTTGTCGGAAAACAGGCGGTTTTTTTGAAAGAAAACATGGAGGTCAATGTGATTTGCATTGACGACCGGCCGGTGAGCATTGAATTTCAGAAAATTGTGGATCTTAAGGTGGTCAGCACCGCGCCGGGCGTGAAAGGCCAGTCCGACACGACTTATAAAGAAGCCGAGCTTGAGAACGGGCTTAAAATTCTTGTGCCGCAATTCGTGAAAGAAGGAGAGACCGTGCGCGTGAACACGGATGATTTTTCATACCTGGAAAGGGTTACGGTGAAAACCATGCAGTCCAAAGCCGAACCCAAAGACAAGCAGGCTTTCCAGGAATGAGCGCCCAGCCGCTAGTGTCGGTTTTAAATATCCGCGAGCGCAGTCTGGCCGGAACGCTGGAAGGATTGCTCGGTGTCGTTGTTTTTTTGCCGCTGCTTTTGTCCTATCTTCCTCTCGGCTTCATGACTTCGGCCGTCAATTTCACTTACGGGGCGCGGGGGTTGGACCCGGGTTTTAAGGCAGGGCTGCTTCAGCGCGCCGTTATTATTTTGTTTTCCACTTATGCTTTGGAAGCCGGGCTGCGTGGAAAATTGCTGCGCGCCGTGCTCACCCGGCAGGAATGGAAAAAAGCCTTTTGGATGCATCTGGGCGCAATCAATTTATTTCTTCTGCCCTGGGCCTGTTATTACGGATTCCGAATGGAGGGCATGGGTTTCTTGCGTTTTTTTCTTATGGAGAATTTGCTGCAGGCTTGTTGGGCGCTCTTTTTCCTGCGCACCGGAAGCATCTGGGCCACTGCTGTCCTGCACGCGATCTACAGCTTTATCCGTTACCATATCGTCAATGATGTCGCGGGTCCTTTTGAGACGTTTTATTTTTACTCGGCCGCGTCCGATGATTTTTACTGGATGATGTTAGCCGTGACTTTGGCTGCCGTTGCCGCGGAACTTGCCGTTATCCGCGTTTGGGGAATGAGAGAAGGAGAAAACCATGCTTGAGAAAATAGAAAGGCAAAGCGGTATTTTCGGGAAATTTCTATATTTTTTTGCCGGCTACACATTGACCATCAAGTACATTCTTCCCGTTTCATGGGCCTTGATTCAGCGCGTTTCTTTGACAACGTATATTTATTTTTGGGACGCCTGGTGGATTGCGCATCTTTTGGTCGGGTATGGGCTGGCGGCGGGGAAAAAAGGAATTTGGCCATGGGCCTTTCTTTTGTCGGCCGTGGAGATTATCATTATCACGGTCAAATTTGTTCTTTATTTTAAAAATCCAGATTTCGATTTCTGGCATTTGAACTGGTTTGTGAACAAAGCGCTCATGCTGATTTTTTTCTGGGTGCTTCTCGCCTGGCTGTTTAAAAAAGAAACGAGGAAGCTTCTGTGAAAAAACGGAAAAACGAAAGCGAATCCCCGGACTTTGACAGAAGACGTTTTCTTAAAAAATCCGCGGCCGCGTTGGCCGGCGCCTACCTCGGTTTTTATGTTCCGCGTTTCATCCGCGTGGCGCCCAACGCCGGCGTGAACGCCAATATGCAGTACCGCGTGCTGGGACGCACCGGGCTCAAAGTTTCAGAAGTCGGTTTTGGAGGCTTCGCGGTTTCTGACCCCAATGTGATTGATTACGCGATTGATAAGGGCATCAATTACATTGACACTTCGGATTGCTACCGCGGCGGCCAAAGCGAAGAGACGATAGGAAAAACCATGAAACGGCGGCGGGATGAGGTGGTGCTGGCCACAAAATTCGACGCTTTTTCCCACACCAAAAAGGAAGAGATGCTGGGCTGGATTGATGCCTCTCTCCGGCGGCTTCAGACGGACCGCATTGATTGCCTTTTAGTTCACCAAATCGGAAAAAATTCAGGCGGTGAATCCGTCGAGCGTCTGCAAAATCCGGAGTTGTTCGAGGCTTTTCATATCGCCAAACAGCAGGGCAAGGTCCGCTATCTTGGCTGCAGCGGCCATGACCCGGATCTCATGGAAGTCATGAATTACGCCATCAGCGTGCCGGAGATCTCCGTGATTTTGTGCCGCTACAATTTTCGCGTTTTTCCCGCGGAACCCGGCCTTTTCAAAAAAGCCAGGGACAAAGGCATCGGCGTGGTGGTGATGAAAACACTGGCCGGAGCGCGCGAGGCAGATCTTTCCAGATTCAAAGACAAAGGCGCCACTTTCAAGCAGGCGGCCTTGAAATGGGTGCTTTCCAATCCCGATCTTTCCAACCTCATCATCAGCATTTCTTCGCGCGATCAGGTGGATGAATACATTCAGGCATCGGGGCGGCCACTTGCCGTATGAACGCCAGCCCCATGCTCAGCAACCCTTCGCGTGTAGGCGTCGCTTTAGGAACATCACTCTCTGGTCGATAATGTCATTATGAAACTCCTTTTCAAAAAATCCGTGATGGTATTGTGTCTTAGCCTGGCGTTTGTCTGTCTTGTGACAGTCGACGCGCGCGCGTCGCAGGACACGGGCCGGTTCGTGCAGGGCCTTTACAACACCACCACCGGCGCTTTGGAAATTCCCTATCAGTTGGTGAATTCCACCCTGACCAAACCTTTTCCTTTCGGAGTCGTTGACGGTGCCGTGCGGGGAACCATGTATTCAGTCACCAAAATATTCGGCGGCCTCTTTGACATGGGCGCGGCCGCGGCCCCCTACGCCAAATACGCTATCTTCTTCGTTTGACCTTTGCGAACACAGGAGAAGCGCGCATGAGTCAATTCGTAAAAGTGGCCAAAGCATCTGACTTCTCGTCGGCCAATTGCAAGCATGTTGAAATCGCCCCAACTCCTATTTAGGGGTGCCTACCACTTGAT
>ASOC01000065.1 GCA_000405945.1 Candidatus Omnitrophus fodinae SCGC AAA011-A17 | reverse complement strand
ATGTCGCGCTCCATCTCGACTTCCCGCAGCTTCCTGCGAAGCGCGGCGATTTCAGTCAAATGGCCCTTACCGGGAAATGCCTTCTCGCCGCTATCGCTGAACTTCCTCTTCCAGCTGTAAAGCTGATTGGCATGGATTCCCAGGCTTCTTGCCACCTCGGAAATCTTGTGGCCGCCTTCCGTGACCATTTTGACCGTTGAAATTTTAAAAGCCCTGTCAAAACGCTTCTTTTTGACGCCTTCCCCTTGCATTGGACACCTCCCGGTTTTGAGCTGGCATTCATGCTGTCACCAACTCTTCGTTGTGTCCACTTTTTCGGGGGAAGATCACATCACAACCATCTTGATGCCAAAGAAATGGTAACATTTTCTAGCAATCCGATATAACAAAGATTTTATACCTGACAAAGACTTTAGTGATGACACCTCTGGCCAATACTTTACGAATAACAGCAAAAAAATAGGGAGTCTCCGTAATACACGATTATGGCTTAATTCAACGATTTGTTTGTCAGACAAAAATGATTTATTAGAAGCTAGATGGTATAAACAACTCCAAAACATATTTGTGACATCTCTTGAAGAATCCAGATAGGGATTCCATCTATTATGCTCGAATGACTCTTTTCTTACATCCTCAACGTCTTCCTCGCAAATAAGTTTATTCGCCAACAGACAATTTGTAAGTTCATATTCCGGAAAATGGGTAAGGGTATGTGTATTCACAAAAAAAGGCTTGGGCAATTGTAAAAGAAGAGACAGCGTTTCCTGCCTGTCTTCGTTTTTTTCTAAAGGATTTTCCATTAAAATATCACAACTATACGAAATGCCTAATTTGGCGATTATATCCGCAGTTCTTATAATCTCTCGATTTGTATCGAACCTCTTAAAATAACTATGCCTTATCTTCTCCGAACCCGACTGAATCCCAAAAGATATTTGCGTAAGTCCGGCGTCTTTTAAAAGCTTCACCATCTCTTCATCAGTGGTTTTTGGATGAAGATAACAAGAAAAAGGCAATCCGATTTTATTCTTATACTTTACGCAAAAATCATTAACCCATTCAAAATTAAAATTACATGCAAACACATCATCCTCAAAACGAATATGGGTAAGCTCATAATTCTTTTTCAAGCATTCCAATTCATCGATTACATTATCAACGCTTCTCTGCCTGATATAATTTCCTTTGTTTTTGTATATCTTCCTCAAAATTCCATTAACGCAATAAGTACAGCTAAAAGGACACCCCCTCGAAGTCATAAAGTTCATTCCGAATTTAGATAAAACATGATTATAATCACACGGAGAAATAGACTTTTCTTCTACGATGTATTTATTATTCGTTGAATAATCCAAAAAAGGTATCGAATCAAGGTCTTGAATCAGCGGACTTAAATCATTTTTTTTAATCTCTTGCCCTGTCCTGATCCACAAATTTTTAATATCATCTATCTTGTAGCCTAGCGAAGCTTTTTCGGCCAATTCTACGATAGCATTTTCTCCTTCCCCCAGACACACGGCATCTGCAACGCGCAAGCATTGATCAGGTCTAATGGTGGGGTGAATGCCTCCCCACAGCACCAAAGTATGCAATTGTATTTTTATTTTATTGGTTATTTCAGAAGCTAGTTCAAAAAAAGCAGACATGACACTGATGCCCACCACAGTAGGATTGAAACGTATAATTTGTTCAACTAAAAACTCAATTTCACCAGGCGAACATCTATCATAAGTATTATTGGGCCCCCTCTCTTTAAAAAACAACGAGGTAACATTAAACCCGGCTTTCTCCAGCACCGCGTGTAACGTACGGACAGAATAAGATTCAGTATTGTAAAGCGATACCAGTACTATGTTGAATTCAGTACGGTCTTTTTGTTTGTCAATGTTTTCCGTCATAGTTTTCTTCGATACCCGCCTTACCTGCTTTCTAAACACCTTACGTGACTAACGGTTAAGCCTGCGGAGACTCAGATTATCCGGCATCCAGGAATTCTCCCCGCAAAACAGACCGCAAGCAGGTTTCTGCGCCCGTGGCTACGTCAATTTTAACGATCTTCAAATCTTGCATCCCTTGTTCAATCAATGTCACTGAACCCGGTTCCACCGGAAGAGAACGAAATTTGCAAAGAGGCTCATTCAAAAGGTCGAGCAAAAGAAGGCGGATAGGGCCTCCGTGCGAAACCGCGATCACGGTTTCGTCAAGGGACGGCTCCGCTTTGCTTCGCCGCCACCTGCCCGGGGCATGTGACCCCGGGCAGGTACTGCTCCAGATACCACCCCGGGCAAGCCCGGGGCATCTTCCGCTGTCAAAACCAGCCAACTCGTCGTAAAAGGACCGTATACGTCTCGAAACCTCTCGCACATTTTCCCCGCCCGGAGCGCTAAAATCTGATTTCAGTTCGACCCAGTTTTGGAAATGTTCCGGATATTGACTCCGGATATCATCGTAAGTCCGCCCTTCCCACTCCCCAAAAAAAATTTCATTCAGGCGGGTATCCACTTCGGAACGCAGGACGCAGGCTTCCGAAATATACCGTGCGGTTTCCTTAGCGCGCTCGAGTTCCGAAACGAAAAGACGGCCGGAGCGGATTGTTCTCAAATATTCAGCCGCGGTCCGGGACTGTTTTTCCCCGGTTTCATTAAGACAGACTCCGGAACGGCCCTGAAGCCTGCCTTGCAAAAGCCAGTCTGTTTCTCCGTGACGCACCAAAAAAAGTTTCATCAAATCTCCGTTAAAATTCTATCCCTTTCTGGGCGATGATTCCCTGCTTGAAAGGATGTTTGATTTCCTTCATTTCGGTCACCATGTCCGCCAGAGCCACGATGTCGGGACGCGCATTTCTTCCGGTCAGAATCACATGAACTTTTTCCGGTTTCACGCGCAAAGCTTCCGCCACTTTTTTCACGTCAAGGTATTGATAATCAATCACATAATTGATTTCATCAAAGATAACAAGTTCATAATCCCCGCTCATCATTTTTTCCTTCCCCAAAGTCCAGGCCTTTTCCGTCATTTCGATATCGCGGGCACGGTTCCGGGTATCCCAGGTGAATCCTTCGCCCATGGGTTTCATCTCAAAATAAGGCGCCAGTTTTTCAGCCGCGGCCAATTCCCCGTATTTCCAGGCGCCTTTGATGAATTGCACCATGAAGACTTTCATTTTATTACCCGCGCAGCGCATGGCCATGCCCAGAGCGGCCGTGGTTTTTCCCTTGCCGTCACCCGTGTGGACAATGATCAATCCTTTTTTCTGCTGTTTGGCGTTATTGGGAACCGGACTTTCAAGCGGGGGTTCAGTCATTTCACTCTCCTCATTCAGCAAAATCTTCCGGCATGCCGGCTTCTTCCTGAATCCGTTTTACCAGAATCCAGCTAAAATACCAAATCGCCATGGCCAACACAAAGGCAAAAAAGGAACTCACGTACATCAAGCGAACGGCCCGGCTGATATCTTCTATTTCAGGTTCCCTTCCGTCTTTTTCCATGACCGATTTTTCAACCGGCACGCCGTCATAATAGTTCAAACCGCCCAATTTGACTCCCAAAGCCCCGGCAAAAGAGGCTTCGGGAAATCCGCTATTCGGACCGGGCTGGTTTGAGCCTTCATGAAAACCGGTTTTGAATGCCCTGACCCCATGCAGGCCGGAAGCAAATGCCGCCAGCGAAATAATGACCGGCGAAACGCGCGCGGGTATAAAATTGGCCCAGTCATCCAGGCACGCGGAAAATTTTCCGAATTTTTCATACCTCTCGTTTTTATAGCCGACCATGGAATCCAGCGTGCTGACAGCCTTATACGCCATAGCGAGAGGCGCACCTCCGATGCCGGCATACATAAAAGGGGAGATAATCCCGTCAAGGGTTCCTTCGGCCACCGTTTCCACCACAGCCCGGACAATTTCTTTTGAGTCCATATTTGAGGTGTCGCGGCCGACAATGCCGGACAAAACTTCCCTGGCCTCACCCAATTCCCCGTTCAAAAGAGCATCGCGGACTTTGAATGCCTGGTCCGCCATGTCTTTTACGGAAAGACTGCTGTAAATAAAAAAAGTGCCGAGCGCGATTTGAAAAGCCGGATGCAACTCGCGGGCAAACCACAACAAAAAAAAGACGATAAGAAAAACATCCGCCGGAAGACCAAAAGCAAGAAATAGTCCCGCGCGCACTTCGTCCTGAAAAAAACCGCGGAGTTTTTTTTCGTAAACCTGGACCATGCGGCCTATCAAACGCACCGGATGCCAAGCGTAAACCGGATCGCCGAACAAAAGATCCATGGCATAAGCCAGGGGAAGGATGAGTCCTAACATAAAAGCGATTTAATCCTTTTCATGTCGAGCGCCTTTTCAACTTCGTCCGCGATGCGCGCGTAACTTTTTCGTCTGGACGCGACAAATGTCGCCGGGCCGGAACTTTTGTGATTTTGTCTATTGCCGAGCGCGGCAAAAAAATTGCGCCGGAACGCGTCATTATCAAACAATCCGTGAAGATAAGTGCCATAAACGCTTCCCTGCTGGAATATCGCCCTGTCTTTCGAAACACGCGAATCCGGCGTCCGGCCCATGTGAATTTCGTAACCCGCCACTTTTTCGCGGACAATCCTTCCCTTCACGCGAATATCGACTTTCTTCTGGATTTTTCGTGTCACTTTTTCCGTCTCAAAATAGGTGCTCAAGGGCAAAAGGCCCAATCCGGCAAAACGCTTCTTTGAGCTTTCCACACCACCGAGGTCTTCTATTTTCCGCCCCAGCATTTGAAATCCACCGCAAATTCCCAGCAAAGCGCCTCCTTTTTCCGCGTACCTCTTCAGCAACTTCGCGACCCCCTGTTTTTTTAGAAATTCAGCGTCGGAAACCGTGCTTTTGGTCCCCGGCAATATCACCAAATCGGGATTCCCAAACTCTTCCGCCCTGGTGAAATAACGAACCCGCACATTCGGTTCTAGCTCCAGCGGTTTTATGTCCGTAAAATTGGAAATCCTGGGAAAACGGAAAACCGCCACGTCCAGACCTCCCCGCCGCACATGACCTGACAAATCCAGCGAATCTTCTTCATCGAGAAACAGTCCCTCAAGATAAGGAATGGTTCCAAAAAACGGAACGCCCGTCTTTTTTTCAAGATATTGGATGCCCGGGTCGAGAAGCCGCTCATCGCCCCTGAACTTGTTAATCACAAACCCTTTCACCATCCGGCGTTCGGCGCGCGTCAGAAGCGCGTATGTGCCGTAAAGCGCCGCGAAAACACCGCAGCGTTCAATGTCCCCGGCCAAAATCACGGGGGACTTGGCCAAGCGGGCCATTTTCATATTCGCGAAATCAAACCGGCGCAAATTAATTTCAGCCGGACTTCCGGCGCCTTCGATGATAACCAAATCAAAACGTTCGGAAAGGTAGCGAAAGGAATCTTTGACTTTGGAAAGTAATGCCTTTTGCAGGCGGTAATAATCCTTCACATCCATGGGTTTCAAAACCCGGCCCTGCACCACCACTTGCGATCCCGTGTTGGAATGCGGTTTTAAAAGCACGGGATTCATGTGGATGGAAGGCTCAACACCGGCGCACTCGGCCTGCATGGCCTGGGCACGCGCGATTTCCCCGCCCTCGGCCGCCACAAAGGAATTGTTCGACATATTCTGCGCTTTGAAAGGCGCCACGCGCCAGCCCTGCCTTTTAAAAATCCGGCAAAGGGCGGCCACAAGCATGGACTTGCCAACGCCGGAGCCTGTGCCCTGAATCATCAAAGTCTTAGCTTGCCGCATGACTCATTTCAAATATCCGGCGCAGGGCATTGATAAGAAGCTGATTCTCCTCTCGCCTGGCCACCGCCACTCTAAAAAACTGATTGTCGAGCCCCACAAAATTGCCCGCGTCCCTGATCATGATTTTTTCAGCCGCCAGCTTTTCGGTCAATTCCCCGGCCCTTATGCCATTTTTGAGTTTAACTAGAAAAAAATTGGCTACCGACGGAAAAACCTTCAATTCCTCAATAGCCGACAATTCCTGAAAAAGAAAATCCTTTTCTTGCTGGAACAACTGACGGGATTTTCTTTGAAATTCCAAATCCCTTAAGGCCTCAACAGCCAAAATTTCCGCCAGATGATTCACAGACCAGGTTATTTTCACGTGTTCCAACTTCTCAATCAGCCTTCTCGCCCCCAACCCGTATCCGATGCGGATGCCGGACAGACTGTAAAATTTTGTGAGCGATCTCAGGATAAAAAAAGATGATTGATCGGTCAGCGCGGAAGCCAAAGCCTCTTCAGGCACCCAATCGATAAAGGCCTCATCAAGCACCAGAAAAATACCGCGCCGGTGCATGGACTCAATGAGGGTTAGAATTTCGGCGCGCGGCAAAACCGCACCCGTGGGGTTGTTGGGATTGCAAAGAAAAACCACATCGACACCCTGCGCGGCATTGAGCAGTTCAGCCGTGTTGATTTGAAAATTGTTTTTCTCCCGGAGCAAAAGAGCACGCACTTCCGTGCCCTGCAAATTAAGGGCGCGGCGGTATTCGGAGAAAGTGGGTTCAATCAAAAGCGCTTTCCGGGGCTTTAAAAACTGCACTAAAAGGTGAATGAGTTCCGTCGAGCCGTTGCCGGCAATAACATTCTCGGGCCATAAAGGGTAATTCCGGGCTATTTCCTTTTTTAGAAATTGGCTGTCCGGATCGGGGTAGCGCGAAAGCAGGGACGCGGATTCCTGATACACCCGTAATACCGACTCCGGCGGGCCCCAGGGATTGCTGTTGGCCGACAAATCAATCACCTCGGCTTCCGGAATACCGTACTTAGCGGCAAAAGCCCGGCGGTTTCCACCGTGACCGCAGCTCGTCGTCATAAGCCTATCCCCACTGCGACAAACAAAACCAACAACTCCGCGAATTCACTCGCCGCTCCGAGCAAATCGCCGGTTACGCCGCCGAGACGTTTTTTAGCCATGACGCAAAACAGGAATGCAAAAGCCGCAAGAAAAACCGTCTCCCAAAAAACAAAGCGTGTGCCGGTGACAAGCCCAAGCAGAAGCGTGAGACCGACAGCGCTCGCCAATCCGTTCCGGCTTATGTGGCCGGCAAAACCCTGGGCCATGCCGGATTCGCTGCGCGCGTAAGGAAGAAAATAGGCCAGCACCACCTGAACCGTTCTCGAAGCGGCCAGCATGAAGAAAAAAATTAACGGCTTAGCGCCGAGCATCACCAAAAGCTCGTACTTGGCCAAAAGCGTGAGCACAAGCCCCAGCGCGCCCATAACCCCGATGCGGGAATCCCTCATGATGCGCAGAATTTCTTCCCGGCTTGCTCTGGCGCTGAAAAACCCGTCGCAAAAGTCGCTCAACCCGTCCACATGAAGCCCTCCCGTCAGAATAACCGGACCTGACAACAAGACAAGAACACTGAGCCTCCACGGAAGCCAGAAAGAAACGCACCAAAACAACGCATAGCATAAAATGCCTATCACAATTCCGACCAGAGGGAAAAACGCGGCCGTTTCCGCCAAAGGCAAGGGTGCTTCATCCTTGTTTTTTGGGGAAACCGGGAGAATGGTTAAAAATTTCAGGGCGCGAAAAAAATGTTTCATCACATGAATATTTTTGACGGAGACTTGGCTTCAAGAATAGATTCCACAAACCTCTCCGCCAAGGAGGGATGAGAGCCAAAATGTAAATGCTGATAGGAAGCCAGAACAGGATAAGACCAGAACCCGTCTTCCCTGTCCTGAATTTCATAGGGCGCTTCAAACGAGGACTGGGCCGGGCTCCACTGCGAATAGTGAAATTCGTGCGAGCGGAGAATCTCATTTTTGGTGAAAAGGAAAGTGGTGGCCCTGGTTTTCATTTCCTTGTATCCGAATGACTGAAGGCTCCCGGTCATTTCCACTTGTCCCGAAACAATCCCGACCATGGGATAAATCTGCCCCTCCCCGTCCTTAAAGTTTTCGGCCAGATAGATCAAGCCGCCGCATTCGGCGTAAATAAAATGATTTTCCTTAGCGAATTTCTGCACGCTTTCGATCATGGAAAGATTCCGCGAAAGTTTGGGAGCAAACAGCTCCGGGAAACCGCCGCCAATATAAAGAGCGTCCAGACCCTCGGGCAAAGCGTCCCGGTAAAGAGGCGAAAAAAACACCAGCTCGGCGCCCGCCTTGCGCAGGAGATCAAAATTGTCTTCGTAATAAAATGAAAAAGCCTCGTCAAAGGCCACGCCTATTCTCACTTTGACTTTCTCACGGCCGGCCGGTTCTTCATAGGCTATTTCTTCCTGTGAAAATTCCATAGCCGGCTCTCGCGTTTGTTTCACGCGGGTCATTTCCAGCAACCGGTCGATTTCAAGATACTCCGAAGCTTTTTTCAGCGAATCAAAAAATGTGATGCTTAGCGGATTTTCTAGGGCCGAACATAATCCGAGATGCCTTTCGGGAATTTCAATCTCCCTGTTCCAGGGAATAAACCCCAGCATTTCCACGCCCCACTCCGGAGAAATCGACTTTTTCAGAAACTCGTAATGTCCGGGCCCTGCCACCCGGTTAAAAATAACGCCGCATAAATTGACTTCCGGGTCAAAGTGTTTGAAACCCAAAATCAGCGCACCCGCGCTTTGCGCCATTTTCTGCGCGTCCACAATGAGAATCACGGGCAACCCCAGCGTCTTGGCAATATGCGCCGTGGAACCGGTTTGACTCGACGGCTGGCTTCCGTCGTAAAGCCCCATCATCCCTTCCACCACAGCCACATCCGCTCTTACCGTGTTGCGCCTGAAACTGTCGCGAATATAATCCTCGCTCAAAAGAAAACCGTCCAAATTTCTGGATTTTTTCCCGCCCGAGAAAAGATTATGATATCCGGGATCCAGATAATCCGGCCCCACCTTAAACGGCTGGACCAGCATGGCTTTTTCATGCAGGGTGGCAATGAGGGAAAGTGTGGTTGTGGTTTTTCCCGCGCTTGACTGCGAGCCGGCTATGACAAAAGCGTGTTTCAGTTTCAAATGATGGCGCCTCTTATCAGACGTTCTTTTCTTCCAAAATTTTCCGTGTGGCCACCCGCGCTTCCTCGAATGTGGCCACCTCATTATAGATCTTAACTGCGGTGTCCAGGATTTGCATGGACAAGCAGGCACCGCTTCCTTCGCCCAGGCGCATATCCAAATCAAGAATCGCGCGGCCTTGATATCTTGTGATAACCGCGTCATGCCCGCGTTCAAAAGAGCGGTGACCCCACAATACATATTCCTTTATATGCGGATGAAGTTCGAGCGCGACCAAAGCGCCCGCGGATGAAACCAATCCGTCAACAATCACGGGAATCTTTTCAGCCGCGCATCCCAGCACAAAACCGGCAATGCCCGCGTGTTCATAGCCTCCCACGGCTTGAAGCACGCGCACCGGGTCCGTCAAAAGAGATTGATTCACTTCCAGCGCTTTCTCAATCACTTCGATTTTCCGCCTCAATCCTTCATCGTCAATGCCGGTGCCGCGGCCCGTGACTTCCCGCGGAGATTTTCCCGTGATGGCCGCGATCACGGCGCTGGACGGGGTGGTATTGCCTATTCCCATGTCACCCGTGGCCGCGAGTTCAATCCCTTCTCTTTTGGCTTCCATGGCCAGCGCAATGCCCGTCTCCATGGCCCTACGGCAAGCTTCTTCGCTCATGGCAGGGCCGCGCATAAAATTAGCGGTTCCGTATCCAACCTTCTTAATGATCAAATCATCCCAGCGCGGAAAATCATGATCCACGCCCATATCAATCACCTTAACCCCGGCACGCGCGGCGCGAGCCAGCACATTGATGGTGGCTTTGCCCGCGAGAAAGCTATAAACCATCTGGGGCGTTACCTCCCGCGGGTAGCAACTGACATTCTCTTCCGTGATCCCGTGATCACCGGCAAAAACATAAACACATTTGCGTTCAATCGACGGCCTTTCCTTTTCCTGAATGGCAGCCAGCTTTGCCACCATTTCCTCCAGCATTCCCAAACTGCGGGCCGGGCGTATTTGCGAATCCAGCCTTTTCTGGGCAAGATCGGAATAGAGATTTGAAAGAGGCTGAACACGCGACAAACAGGCATCAAATAACCGCATAAGAAGACTCCTCTTTTTTGACAGCGGAAGCGCCGCGACGCCGGCCCTTGACAAAAACCGGAAGACCGGAAACCATAAAAATCACCTCATCTGCCCGCTCCGCTACTTGCTGATTCAGCTTTCCCTGCAAATCCCTGAATTTTCTTCCCAACTCACTGTCCGGCACCACCCCCATGCCCACTTCATTGCTGACCAGCGCCAGAGTGAATGGCCGGACCGGAAAAAAATTTAAAAACTTCTCAACCGATTGTTCGATGACTGACGGATTTTGAACTTTGAGCAGAAGATTGGAAAGCCAAAACGTGAGACAGTCCACCAGCACAAAATCAAATCCGGGAGAGAGTTTTTGCAAAGCCTTGGTGAGTTCAAGCGGGGCTTCAATGGTCGCGAAAGAGGCGCCTCTTTCTTTGCGGTGTTTTTCTATGCGCTCGCGCATCTCCTGATCCAATGCTTGAGCCGTTGCCACGTAAGCTTTTTTGGAAAATGCCTTTCCGAGCTTCAGCGCGTAAG
Source organism: Candidatus Omnitrophus fodinae SCGC AAA011-A17 (assembly GCA_000405945.1). Classification (GTDB taxonomy): domain Bacteria; phylum Omnitrophota; class Omnitrophia; order Omnitrophales; family Omnitrophaceae; genus Omnitrophus; species Omnitrophus fodinae. The sequence continues at coordinate 1,023 of ASOC01000065.1, read as the reverse complement.
CGCTTTTACCGCTTCGCGCGCCGCCCGTTATCAAAATCATTTTGTGGCGCATCAAAATTAAACTCCGGTGTTAAAACCCCTGCTCTTTTAAAAAATTTTCCGCCATAGCCGGCGAAAGCGCCTGCCCCTCATTGGGGGCGGATAGCTCACGGACGTATTTTCTTATGTATTTAGCAAAAAGATCCGCTTCCAAATTAACCAAGGAGCCGTTGTTCCTGATTTTAAGATTTGTGTGCTTCAACGTGTACGGAATAATGGCTACCTTAAAAGAATTCGTTTTTACGTCCTGAACCGTGAGACTGATACCGTCAAGCGCGATAGAACCCTTCACCACCAAATGCTGAATAATGCTTTCCGGCGCTTGAATTTCCAAAGCCAGGGATTCAGCGCCCCGTTCGATTTTGGAAATCCGGCCCACGGCATCCACATGGCCGGTCACAAAATGTCCGCCCAATTCATCGCCAACGCGGCAGGAAGGCTCAAGGTTAACAAGGCTTTTTGCTTCAAGCAAGCCCAGATTTGTGGCCTGCAAAGTCTCGGGAACGGCCTGCACTTGAAAAAAAGTTTTCCCTTTTTTCGCCACCGTGAGGCAAACGCCGTTGACGCACACGCTGTCTCCCAATTTTAGGCGGCGGAAGAACGCGGACTGGGTCTGAATTTCAAACTCGGCAATCCCGTTTCTGTCATTCCGCTTTTTCACCTGTCCCAAATGGGTCACGATGCCGGTAAACACTTAAGCCTCCTTCCCGTCAAGGGACGGCTCCGCTTTGCTTCGCCGCCACCAAACCTTGCGCGTCGGGCAAGGTTTGGTACTGCTCCAGATATCACCCCGGGCTTGCCCGGGATATCTTCCGCTGTAAGCAGGGTATCCTTCAAAAAGATAATCTCCGCCGATATTCGATACTTTCATGTTTTTTATTTGAATCGCGCGGCCCAAATTTCGGACCCCCGCACCTTCCACGGCCGTTGTTGCGTTTCTTCCTCCCACAATTTTTGGCGCCACAAAAAAATAAATTTTATCCG
>ASOC01000064.1 GCA_000405945.1 Candidatus Omnitrophus fodinae SCGC AAA011-A17 | reverse complement strand
ACAGCCGCCGCGCCAGTCGCGCGGTGCCGGCTATTCAAGCGGCCACCCGCCGCCTGTTCAACCGGCGCTCGTTCAGGCCGCCAGTCTCGGAGAATCCATAGATTTTCTTTTTGATCCGCGAGTTTCAGACAGCCAAGTGCTGGATTTTTTAAAACAAGTGGATTTTGGACAACCGTTTGACGCCGGCAGTAAGCAATTGGTCATTCCGGATAAAGAAAGACGTTTTGTCTTAAAAGCCATGAAACTAATTTCTTCAGACATTCAGGATAACGATTTAGAGTATATCCTTTCGCACCGGCTGACCAGATTTTTGTATAACTGGATACGTGCGCTACTCACGGGCTATTTGGGTTTTTGGCTGAAAGAACAGATAAAAAGCCGTCTTGTGAAATGGAGATGGCTTAGCCCGCGGTATGAACCCAAGATGGAAAACGGCTATGAGGTCGTTGAACGCCGGTATCCGGAGCATCTCATCAGATTCCGTCAGATTTCCTTGCCCGACACCTTTGACCTCAAGGGATTTCCTTTAAAAGTGAGACTGCTGGCTCAAAAAAATACGGCATGGATTATTCAGGATTATGTGCCCGAAGAATGGTTTCTCGGCCAAAGGGTGAAACAGTCCGTTGAAGCCGGAGATTTAACAACCGCCGAATCCATGATCCGCGGCGCCATCGGTCACAATGTTTCTTTGTGGGGAAAAGGCGTAGTCGATACAGACGCGGGAATTAATATTCCTGAAAATTTTATTCTGACGGACCAGGGGCGTTACGAAAATATTGATTGGGGCGCTGTCAAGAAGGATGAACAAGAGATCTGTTCATTTTTGGAAAATAAGCAACAGCAAATGGCTCAAATTGATACCGAGCTTGCGAGATATCCTTCTCAAAGACAGGTGGTTGAAGCCTTCGGGCAAGGCGTGCGGCCCAATAATTTGGCGCATGTGGCAATGAGGTTTTATGCTCTTCTGCCCGAACCCGCGGCGGACCGATTGGCGCAGGTTTTTCTTGATGAGGTACGCGATAAGTTCACGGTCGCAAATTGGGAACGCATCAAAGCTCGTTCAGCCGGCGCTTCCCTGGGGCAGGAAATTCCAACCTATCATCTTAAGTTTCAAGACGCCGGCATTCAGTTTGAAAACGGGTTGAATTCGGTCACCACCCTGAAGCCCGGAGAAAACTTGACCGTGCGCATCAGAATCCCCGTGGGGTTGCGCGATAAAATACAAACTCCCAAAGTCGTCACGGACTTGCCCGGTCAAAATGAAAAGGCTTTTTCCCCCGAGGCTCAGAATGTGGAGGGCTTTGATATTTGGGCCGTGAACCTGGAAGCCTCACAGACCGGTGGATACTATTACAGGCCTTATGTGGAAATTGTCTCGGACCAAAAAATCGAAAGGTTTTGGGCCAGTGACCAGTGGAACACGCCTTCGATCCGCATCCTGCCCCAATGGGCCACAGACGGCATGAACACGGCGATTATTTTCGTGAAAACACTTCGCCGCCCGGGAACAAATCAAACCCGGTTCGGCACTTTCACGGATCTTAAGTGGTATCTCAAAGATTTGAAATTCAACGATGATCCGGCAAAACGCATTCAGCTCGACGCCGTGCTTTTGCTTCCTTTCACGGATTCATTCAATGACAGCCCGTATGAAGCCATCAGCCCTTACGCGACTCATCCCAAGCACGTTGACTGGGATGAAGTGAATTATCCGGGCGCGCAGACACAGGACGGACAGCCGCTTAAAACCAAGGAAGAAAAATTCAAATGGTTCAAGGAACACGTGGCTTCCGAAGACGCTGAATTTCAGGCATTTCTTAATTCCGGCCTTTTTGAAAAAATTTGGGAATACGCGGATGTGAAAGCGATTTTTGCCTTGCGAGGGCCGCAGGACGGTCCGGCGCAGGACGCGGTTATGCGTGCCAAACCGGAATATCATGATTTGGTTGGTTCCAAAGAAAACCGTCAGGATTTTGGGTGCTTTATTTACGAACAGTATATCGCCCACAAACAAGTTAAAGAGGCTGTCAAATATATTTACGAGGAATTGGGCATAAGACTGGGTTTTGATATCCCGTTTTTTCCGAGTGACAGAGGGGCGCTTGCCTTTCATCATCCTGCTGATTTTGTGTGGGAGGAATTTACGGGTGCGTATGGGCTGAAAGGTAGCAGAATCAAGGCTCCACGCTATGAAAAGGGGCGTCCGGAGCATTATCAAACCTGGCGGGGACAGGGGGAGTGGAATTATGACGAATTGAGAAAAGTCGCGTATGAACCGGTTCTTGCGCCTTTCCGGTTTTGGCGTGACATAGGATTCCGTTTAGCGCGTTGGGATGCGGCACACATGGGCCCCCATGATTTGCACCAGGCCATGAATGATCAGGTTCTTAAAGGGCAGAACTTTCTGCTGATTCCCGAGCAATTAGGTGGCGTCGGGGAGGGCAGGGATAACGACTACGAGAGCCTTTTGAAAAATGGAGGACTTCTTTACCACAATCCCGAATATGCCGCGGAAAAGGGATATCAAGAGATCGTGGCAAACATGTTGTGGCACAGGAATGATTATTATTTTGCCGTGACCTCCACGCATGACAGCCCGCGGATGCCCTGGATTTACCGGAATATCGTGGGCCCCAGCGCTTCGGTTGAAGAGGAAAGGCTCAAAATGATGGCGATTCACAGAGAACTCGCCCTTTCTCAGGATGGATACACGATTGTGCAGGGAGACGAGCGCGGACATGGCGGCACGCAGAAGGATGATATGCGGATTAACGTACCCATCACTACCGAGGAAATTGCCCAAGGCCGCAAAGAGTGGCATTGGGATGGGGTCAGTCCCATGGATTCCGCGGCTGAGCGTTATGACCTGCGAAGTCATATCGCAAATCTTATCCGTATTCGAAAACAGCACCCGGTATTTAGCCAACCCAGCACATTGGAATATTTGTGGAACACCCAATGGACCCGGGTGAGCAGTTTTCTCAGGGCATCGGGCGATGAAGCCATTCTGGTGGTGAATAACCTTACCGGCGAATCGCAGCAGGGAAAAGTGCTTTTAAAGGGGCTTCTTCCACGCGGCCAGCCTTTCATCCTTACGAATCTTGAAACCGGAGACGATGTGGAGTTTTGGCCGACGGATGGCGATGTTTTGCATTTTCAGCTTAAGCCTGGACAGGCTTATGTTTTTGATCTTAAAAAAATAAGAGCAAGACCGCTAGAAGACTTTCTTCATTCGATTTTTGAGCCCGATGATTTAAATGCCCTAAAGTATTTTGCCGAGCCCCGTCATGCCGAAAACAGCAATGTTATTGCTCAATTCCTAGCCCGGTTTATCGGCCCGTGGAATACTTCCTCTGAGCTTGAAGAATTCAAAAGACGTTTGGGTTTGCTGATTGAAAAAGTCGCGTTGCCCCGGGGCGCCTTTGTTTACCTTGTTGGCGCTCCTCCTGCGAACAGTCAAATCGGAATCGCTGTGAACGATCCGGAATTCGCCGCAAAGGCCCTGCGCGATCACGATATATATGAAGCCGTTGTTCCCGGCAAAGGCCGGGTGATTATTCAAAAGACGGATGGCCTGTCGCCGGAACCGGGTAAAACCGCCTCGGTATTTGCCATCACCGACTTATGGGGAAACCGGGAACAAGTTCAGGCCGTGGCGGCTTTCCTGCATGAAAAAGGGTATCGGTTTATTTTAGATATCACAGGGCATGTGGCGGTGGATGCCCCGGTTGTTTTGGAGCACCCGGAGTGGTGCCGCTATGATTTTGACAGCAAGGCTTACTGGGACGGACTCCCGTCCGAGCAAAGCGATGAACAAATCATGGCGTTTGCAAGGGTTGAAGGAAAACCCTGCGGGTTTTTGATTTATTTGGATGATCCGGACGGCGCTTTGCGCGAGCGGTTTGGCAAGATTCCGGATTTTCCGTGGGGAGCGGTCCGGGATAATCCCCACCAGGTGAGGGTTCTTCTCCGCCATCATCGGGGTTTGGGTCCTATGAACGATACGGTATCGCTGAATCTTGATCACCCGGAGGCGAGGGCTTTTTACATCTTAGGCCTCCAGGCAAGGGTGGCAAACCAGGGCGTGGATGGTTTTCGCGTGGATCTTTCGGAGAGAATTTCGCGGGACGCCCTGGATGCCATCAAAGCGGCGCTGGCCCGGTTACCGCAGAATCCAGTCGTGATCCATGAGGATTACGAGGATGACTACGGGCAGCATTTAAAATTTCAAGCCACAGCCGAATCTCTGCATAAGAACGGTATCCCGCCGCAGCAAAAGCTGCCTTATGCCTATTACGACCATCAACTGTATCACAAATTGTTCGGTTTGAACCCTGGGGATATTCAGGCTCATTTGCGATGGCTCGCGGCATCATCGGTTACGCAAAGGGAAGTTAACGTGCATTACACGGGTAATGCCGATGAAAGACTTCCCCTGTTGAACACCGGCGGCAATCGGGAAGTTGCGCTGGCCCTTGAAACGATCGTACAGACACTGCCCGGATTAAGGATGTTCTATATTTATCAGGCGCTCGGCTGGCAATGGGGCGATGATATTAAAAGGGAGCTGAATTATGACAGATTTTTGGAATTAGCCCGGCAGGAATCCCAATGGGCAAACGGTAGTGCCGGTGAAGAGCTTTTTGAAGGGTTGCGCGGGCATACTGGGATGATGTCGCAGTTCAGACACTTGCTGCGTGCGGCCGATTATCCCGTTTTTCAGGATAGCAGGGGTTTCGTTGCTTTTCAAAACGCGGGGCCCTTTGTCGCCTACGGCAGGCCTTTGGCAGTGTCCGAAGGAGGTGCGCCTGAGACGGGGATTGTGGTCGTGAATCTTTCAGGCCAGGTCCAAAGCGGTACGATTGAAATGAATGATGAAGAACGTGACAAGCTATTCCTGAAAGGCGGCAGTGAAGAAAGTTACTTTTTCTTTTACGATCTTCTCGGCGAACACCTTTACCTTTACACCCGGGATGAAATCAACAGGCTTCCTCAGACCCTCTCTCCGTGGGAAAGACGGATGTATCTGGTCCGCGAAGTTTCGCATCCGGGCGTCAGTTTAAAATCTTTCAAACAGTCTTTAGGCACGGAGGGAATGGCACTCTTTAGAACCCGGCAAACGGAGCAACCGGTCCAGGCCCTGTCTTTGGGAACTCCGGAGAATTATTTTCTGGAGAAAGTGCTTAAAACAAATCTTTCCGGGTTACGGTTTGATGCGAACGCGTTTTCTGATCACGCCTTTCCCATCACCGCGGCAAACCGGCCTGCGCTTGAAAATGTTTTTCGCGATAAAAATTTAGTTGACCGGGAAACGGCTTACCGCGTTTTCTTTCATGGGAATAAGCCGTTTGCGCTTGCTCTTGACGGAGCCCGTCTCTACGCCCCGCTTGTTCCCACGGAAAACGGTTATTTTGCCAACAGTCATCTGGATCCTCAATATGAGTTCAAAGTAGCGGTCAGCGGCTATAACCAGGTGCGTCATGTTTACAACAACGGCCGGGGCATGAAACAGAAACAGGTGGTTTTTTCACGCAATGGTAAGGTTCTGGTCAACGAACTTGTGACGGCATTTCCCGGTGTTTATCATCCCTGGCATGATGACAGTTCACAGGCCATGATTGAAGCCATGACCGATGAGGTCAAGCCGGGGATGCGGGTTTATATCGGCGGATTGGGCAGCGGTTTTGACGCGCGTTACGCGGCCAGACTTGGGGCTTTTGTCCAGGGGGTGGATGTTAATGAAGGGGCTATTCCCAATGTTTTTTATAATTTTGAAACCGATCCCGAATCGTCCCTGCTTCTTCCCAGGCTCCTAAAGGCAAGCCACAATCATCTGTTTGCGGATTTAACGGAAGGCAAGGACAAGTTTGACTTGATATTTTTCAACCTGCCGTCTAACAACACCCGCCCGGAAGTGACTTATGATTATTCTTTCCGGGATCCGGGAAGGAATATTCTTGATTCGCTTCTCGTCGATGCCGTGGAATATCTGAGCCCGAACGGCAAGCTGGTTTTTGTGCACGGAGAGCCAGAAGCCGTGCGCCACGAAGCTGAAAGAATCAGAATTCGTACGCAGGAAAGCAGGGCGTCGAATGGTTACGCCATATTTAAAATTCCAGTAGAAGCCTATTCGGCCGCTTCCTTGGGCGCTGAAGATGAAGTTAAGGATGCCGTGGCACGGTTGAATGAGCTTCCTATTACCGGCAAGGATGAAAGGCGATATGTTTTGAAAATCCGATGGCTTAATCACGCTCACTTTGAAATAACCGCCCATTTTATTCAACAGGGCCATGTTTCAACCCAGCCGGTCTCAAGGGCGGAATTTATTGTTTATATGGATTCGGGCGATGGCGTGAATTTAAGAAGCGCTTTTAAAACGGATGACCTCGCGCATCGTAAAAACGGTTTGCCTTCAACCATGCTGGAGGCCTTGGCAGAATCTTTGCCGCTCGAAGCCACCCTTTATTCAGATATTTATGAGCCCGTGACCCTGCTCCAGTTAAACCGGTTATTGCCGCCGGAGTATCAGGCCGCGGTGGCTGATATTTTGGATCATTACCGGTCAAAGCTGGATAACCGTGAAAGGATTACCTATCAGGAGCTCACTTATGATGAAAGAACAGGTTTAATAGAAGCTATTTATGATGCCTATGAGCAGGGATTCCGTTTTACGCCGGAGCAAATTGAAAGCACGGTCATGGGCAGGATACGCAGTCATTTTGGGCATCGACATGATATTGCTTTTGACTGGGACGATGAGGGCGAGAGAAGCCTTCGGATTTGGACCCATAAAGAAACGAAACGGGAGAAGGTATCTTTGCCCGCTAAAAAAATCACAACGGGAGATGATACGCATTCCCACGGTGTACCTGTTCAGGGATTAAGTCTGGGGACGGAGCAAAAGCCGGCTGTAAGCACACGAGGTACCGGTTCTGCGGGGGAGAGGGTTGAGACTGATGGCGCCAGCTTGGGTCAGCTGCAAATACCTTATCAGGATGCCTTTGCGCGTGCGCGCGATTTTGTTGCCGCTGGAAAACTTCAAGAAGCGGCGGGCGTTTACAGGAATATCCTCGATCAGGGATGGCATTTTGAATCAACTTACGAGCAACTGTTTACTTTCCGCAGTGTGATTTTAAGGTCGGTTGCCTCAACTTTGCCGGAAGCTATGCTCGGAACTTTGATGTATCCCGATGTTTTGAGTGTTTTTCTTGGCGCCAGGCCGGCCTATTTGCGCTACTCCGGAGACCCGGACACGGTACCGCTGGCCAATCTTCTTGCCGGCAGGACCGAATTTCTGGGGTTTAGTCTCATGATGCTGGAAAATGGAATTATTAGCTTTGGACCATTCACAAAAAGGATGCGGGAGGAAGGCGAGTATCTTGTCCGGAAGAACGTGCTGTCAGGGGATGAAGCAAGGATTTTAGGTGCTTTGCGGTTTGATATGAATTTTCTGAATGTTTTGGCGGATGTTATGGGGCGGTATGAAGAATTGGATTTGCGAAGAGTCCGGTGGCATGGTTTTCTAATGGGATATTCGCAGGAAGATATTGAAGCCAACGTAAGATTTCGAGTTACCCAGAGCCTTACGGGTATTACGCAGCTTCAAAGCCGCTATGGTTTTCGTATTAATTCCACAGGGGAATCCGCTAGCCGCCAATTGCTTGATTTTTGGGACAGTTCTCTTGACTTTGGTTACGGGCTTTTCGCAGTCCCCGAAGGGGGCGGGCTTTTCGCGCTTGATGCGGATTTTGAACAGGCCATGACTCACGATGCGCTCGCCGCTTACCGCCAATATGCTGGCGCGAGTTTGGGACGGCTAGGTGATAAGGTGATGACGGATATAGGATTGGGCGACTTGAGTGAAGCGGGACGCTTTGTGCTCAAAGAAAATCTTTATCGCGCATACCAAAAGGGATTTGCTCTCTCTTCTGAAGCTATTTCAAAAACGTTGATAGGTACCGTGATGTCGCATTTCGGGCATGACCAAAGGTTAGAGCCGGCTCTTTCAGAAGAGGAATGGGAAACCTATGTCATCAAATACGTGATTGTGAAAGACAAAGTGTTTGCCAAAAGTTTGGGGAGTGAACAAGGAGATCCCTTGTCGCTTGCGGAGGTGGTTGATAAGGAATTGGCAAGGATAGATGGCAAAGTCATTATAGCCTGTGTTTGCGGCCGGAATACGCTGCGGAGTCCTACGGTGGAGATTTTACTTGAAAAAATGCTGAGAGAAAAAAATATGGCCGACCCTTTTGCTGTTATGTCAGCCGGCCTTAATCAAACCCGTGTTAACTATATGCCTCATCCGGTTTATGAAGCAGCGCTTTTGTTCGGCGTGCCAAAGAAACTTATGGGCGAAATCCTGAATAGATTCTGGGGCAAACCCTTGGATCGGAAATTTGTCGAAGCGGCCCATTTGATATTGGTGGTTGAAGAAGACATGCGCCGTAAAATTTTAGAAAAATTTTCGGACGTTCCAGGCATTAAAAATAAAATCATAGCCTTTTCGGAACTGAAGGAAAGCGAAGGAGACCTTCCGGACGCCATTGATTTCGCCTTGGTGAATAGAATCCTTCGGGCCAATTATTCAGCGCTATTGGCAAAAGCCGCCTTTAACGCTTATGCCAATAGTTTGGGCGGAAAACAACCAGAAGCAAAATCTCCGGCTGATATGTTTTTTGAACTGCCGCCTTTTCTGCAAAAGATGCTTCCGAAATTAAACGGCGGGGTTTCTGTTCAATCCGAAGTTTTGACGGTTATTTACGTGGCCGGCGGATTTGTGAGGCCTTATGCTGAGCCTTTCGCAACGCTTTTTGTGCGCAGTCTTGAGCCGGTTTTGATTCTCCTTGAGGGCCGTTCGAGTATACCCGTTGCTGTTGATCCCGCCATTGCGGCGGCGAATAAGGATATTTCCTGGATTCTCAATCGGCCGAATTTTCTCCAGCGGGGCGTCAAACCCGTTTCTTCTCCACAATCGGCTAGAAATGTCGTTTTGTTGCTGGATATGGAAGTTCTTTCGCGTTCAACGCCGGAACAAATCAAACATTTGACCGACAGTTTAAAGCAGGGCGATTTGGTTTTGGCTTTCTGGAACGGTGAAGGCAAAGGCGCTGGAAACAGACAGAAGCCAAAAGCCTTGTCCGATCTCATCAAACAGCTGAGTCCCAAAGGCATTCGTGTCACGGATATTCTCTCCGAACGGCCGACGCCGGAAGAAATCAAACGCGGAATTCCGTCACGCTTAGACCAGGGAATTTTGATCAGCAATGTGAAAAGCACTTACGGGGATTTGCAGGTTTCCATTGAAACCGACCGTTTCCGCTTTGACATGGAAAAACTTTTACAGGCGGGCATGGATTCCAATCAGGCTGTGGCGCTTTTAAGGCAAATCGCCGAAGTGAGCGATAAGAATAAACGTTTTGAGCTTTACACCGAAGTGCTGGGCGCCGCGAGTTTTGACGCCTCTTCCAACTCCTGGCTGGTGGGATTCAACCTGATCGACTTCATAAAGCGTATCAGCGCTGAAGACGCCGCCACTAAGACCCTCAGCCAAGCGGCATAGAATTTAACCCTAGAAGGTTTCGCTTCCTATAGATATAATGCCATTCCATGTGCGGAATTGTCGGATACATCGGCCCTAAAAAAGCCCTTCCTATATTAATCAGCAGTTTGGAACGCCTCGAATACCGCGGCTATGACTCCAGCGGCATTGCCTGCATCAGCGAAAAGGGCGACAGAGGAGTCTATACTATCAAAGAGCAGGGCAAACTGGGCCGTCTCAAAAGCAAGCTCAATGGCGCTCTCCTTGACGGGCATGTGGGCATAGGCCACACCCGCTGGGCCACGCACGGTGAACCTTCCGAGAGAAATGCCCATCCGCATCAGGATTGTTCCAAAAAATTCGCCCTCGTGCACAATGGCATTATTGAAAATTACGCCGAGTTAAAACATGAACTTCAGCGAAAAGGGCACCATTTCCGTTCCGAAACCGATACAGAAGTCGCGGTGCATTTGATTGAGGAGTATTTCGAGCGCTGCCGCAATGTTTTTGAGGCCTTTCAAAAGGCTGTTATCCGGATGCAAGGTTTTTTTGCTTTTGTTTTGACCACCTCCCATGATCCTGACGCCATTTATGTTTTTAAACGTTCCAACCCGCTGGTGATCGGAGTCGGCAACGGGGAGAATTTTGTGGCCAGTGACGCTCCCGCGATTCTTTCCTACACCAACCGCATGATTTATCTGGATGATAATGAAATGGCGCGCGTGACCGCGGACCGTACCGAAGTTTTTCGGCTGGGTGAAAAGAATCCCCGTAGAAAACCGGTGGTTCGCATCAAATGGAATATGCGCCAGGCCGAGAAAGACGGATTCCCCCATTTTATGCTCAAAGAGATTCATGAACAGCCTCAAGTGGTGGACACAATTTTAAAAGAACGCCTGCGCGGCAACCGGATTTTTTTCGACAGCATCAGCAAAAAAACAGAAAAACGTCTATCGCGGATATCAAAAATTCATTTAGTAAGTTGTGGAACGGCCTATCACGCGGGACTCGTGGGCAAATACATGTTGAGTGAGTGCGCGCGTCTTCCCGTGGATGCTTCCGTATCAAGCGAATTTCGCTATGAAGATCCGGTGGTGGATGAGCGCGACCTCGTGATCTTTATCACGCAGTCGGGCGAGACTGCCGACACGCTGGCCGCTTTGCGCGCGGCCAAAGAGAAAAAAGCTTTTACTCTAGCCATTGTGAACGTGGTCGGAAGCACCATCGCGCGCGAGGCAGACTGCGTGATTTACACGCATGCGGGTCCGGAAATCGGAGTGGCATCCACCAAGGCCTATTTGGCGCAGCTCACGGTGCTCGCTCTTTTCGCGCTTTATTTGGGCAAATTGCGCGGAAAATTGTCGAGCGGGCAAATGCGTGAATACATTAACTGGCTTCTTAAGCTTCCACGCCAGATTGAGGAAACCCTCAGGCAGGACAAAGCCGTGAAACAATGCGCGCGCAAACTTTATACAAAACGCAATTTTCTTTATCTGGGTCGTGGATATAATTTTCCAAATGCTTTGGAAGGCGCTCTTAAATTAAAGGAAATCACTTACGCGCACGCGCATGGCTACGCGGCGGGCGAGATGAAACACGGCCCCATCGCGCTAATCGATTCGGAGCAGCCCGTGATTTGTATCTCACCGGCCGCCAAAACTTACGAGAAAATGATCAGCAATATCCAGGAAATCGAAGCGCGCAAAGGGATAGTGGTCAGTGTCGCCACGGTCGGTGATCAGACCATTAAAAAACTTTCCAGGTTTTTATTTTTGATCCCTGAAACAAAAGAAATGCTTTCATCCATTCTCGCCGTTATACCTCTGCAGCTTTTTGCTTACTATGTTGCGGTCTTTAATAAACGCGACGTGGACCAGCCGAGAAATCTAGCTAAGTCAGTCACTGTTGAATAAATCGATTTAATATTCGAGACAGTCCTCACTCTCGCATAAAATTTAACCAGGTGAGGGCAGCCTAAACGAGCGGCTGTCGGCCGCCGGGGAGGGCAATCAGTCCCGCGCGGTTGGCGCGGGGTAGCCCCGTAACCTCGCGAAGTCGGTTACTGTAGAATAAGTTATATA
>ASOC01000063.1 GCA_000405945.1 Candidatus Omnitrophus fodinae SCGC AAA011-A17 | reverse complement strand
AGAAGAGTTTCCAAGCGCCATCGCAATTTGGTGATTATGGATAATGCCAGCTGGCATAAGGTCAAACGTATTCAGTGGGGCTGCTTGGAGCCCTTGTATTTGCCGACCTACTCACCGGATTTAAATCCGATTGAGCAGCTTTGGCGTGTGATCAAACAAGAATTTTTCAGCAACTTTTGTACAAACCGTCACGAGATCCTTGATGAGCATCTCGAACGATCGCTGAAATATTTCATGGATCAGCGGGAACTCGTGAAATCGATTTGTGCTATGACAACTTTTGATTAGGAAGGACTATACATAAATTTGAAAACCTAACACTTGTAAGGTAAACTCATGTTAGGTATATGGGTAACTCGCTTACAAACATCCTAACCGCAAGACAGCTTGCGATTTTAAAATTTATAAGCTTTTTTTCTGGCGAGAATGGTTTTCCACCCTCGTTGAGAGAAATTGCAGTTAGTTTTAATATCGCGCCAAGCTCCGTACTCGATCATCTGAAAGCTTTGGAAAGAAAGGGATTTATTCGGCGTCGCCCGTTTCAACCCCGCTGTCTTGAAGTGTTGAAGAAGGATTTTTAACCGTTAGCTATAGCCCTCTCGCGATACGCTGAAAGTAGCAGCGTCGTAGGCCTCATGAATGGGACTGAGAGGGCGAAGCTGCGTATAGGTAAACCATTGCGATGAAAGTGATAAAAACTTACATTGATTTCCAACGGGCACTCCGTTTTTTGAAGCAATTAGATTTCCGTTTTTATCAATTTCTGATTCCTGCCGGGCTTTCTCTTCTTGCAGCCGTGTCTGAAGGCGCTAGCGTGAGTCTTCTCGTCCCGCTTATTCAGGGACTAATAAAAAACGATTATTCTTTCGCCCTTAATATACCGGTATTGAAAAATATTCTAGAAATTTTACCTGTCGCGGCGAATCACAGGAATGCAAGTCTTTTTGCCTCTATAACAGCGCTGATTTTTACTGTTGCCGTGGCTCAGCATGTTTTTTTCTATTTTTCCTCATTGACAGTTGCTTTCTACATCAGAAAAGTTACGCATCAACTGCGGGTAATGGTTTACAACCGATGTATACATTTTAGCAAGCATTTTTTCGATCAGTTGAATCCGGGTCAGTTCCATCAAATTGTCAATGGGTACACAAGGCAAGCGGCTGAAAAAATGGGCGAGTTAAATGATGTGATTTATATGCTCTTGCTGGTTATTGTGTATTTTGGAGTCATGCTCGTTATTTCATGGCAGTTGACTTTTGTCGTCATCACGGCCTTTCCCATCTTGCATGTGGTGATTACATGGGTTATTAAAAAGATCTCCCTGACGTCGCAGGATTATGCTCATTGGTATACTGATTTGGGCAAAAAACTATCAAACGTTCTTTCGATAATACCCTTGATCAAAGCTTATCATGCCGAAGACAAGGAAGTGAAGGAATTCACCAAGTTCAGTTTAATGGCTGAACAATTACAGTTTAGCATAGACAAAAAAACTCTCCTAATTCGCCCCATTCAAGAAATCATTATGCTATTCATGGTACTTTGCTTAATTGGGGTTGTGGCGCTATTTTTTATGGAACAAAAGCCGGAAAACGCAGCAGGGTATATGGTTTTTTTCTTTGTGCTAAAGAGGTGTGTCACATGTTTTGGGGTTTTCAATCACTTCCGCGCATCTTTGGCAAGTCTGAAGGGGCCGGCGCAGCAGATTCGGAAGATGCTGTCCCAACCATATCAATCTAAATTTTCAATTTCAACAGGAACATGTGCATTCGAAGGCGTTAAGCATTCGATTAAGTTCGACAATGTGAATTTTGCATACCCGGACAAAGCAAATATTTTATCGAATATAAATCTAACGGTCGCAGCCGGAAAAATGACAGCGATCTTGGGGACAACGGGGTCAGGAAAAACAACGATTATTAATTTATTGTTGCGCTACTATGACGACTATCAAGGTCGTATCTTAATTGATGATGTCGATATCCGTGATATAGCGCACGAATCGCTTCTATCTAAATTTGCCGTAGTAAGTCAAAACATAGAATTATTTGACGCATCCTTACGTGAAAATCTCTTATATTTTATCGAACGAGATACACCGGAAGAAGAAATTAATCAAGCCCTGAAACAGGTAGAATTGTTTGACATCGTACAGCAATTACCGCAACGGCTAGAGACAAGGATTGGTGACCGCGGTGTTCAATTGTCTGGCGGGGAGAAACAGCGCCTTGCTATAGCACGGGCAATATTAAAAAAAGCCGATATTTTGATCTTTGACGAAGCGACGAGTGCCATTGATAGCTCAACAGAGGCGTTAATAAAGCAAGCAATCCTCGGAGCCGTGAAGGGAAAAACCTCGATTGTCGTAACTCATCGATTAATAAATATTCGAGATGCCGACAATATTGTTTTTATTGAAAACGGACATATCGCTGAAGAAGGCATCTATGAGACATTAATGGCAACCAGGGGCAAGTTTTATCGACATTGGAATCAGTACATCGACAATACTACTGATTGCAGGAATGATGTTTCAATATAACACGGATGAATCGTCCAATATAGGCATAGCCTCATGTTTTTCTTTGTTTTGCTAATCGTTATGATTTGTCTGATGATGGCTTGGGGGTTTCTCCGGCCTCAAAATCCGTATCAATTTCCATTTCTTATGGCGGCAATTACACTTGTCTTTTTACTACCCCAATCTATTATGCTTAACAGTAGACCCGAATACGGGATGTCAACTAAGTGTCTCCACGTCACTTATTTAATGACTGCGCTTTGTCTTTTGATGGCGTGCATAGGCTATTCGCGCCGACTTAAAAAAAAGTTTTTTCTTTTTTTGACAACTCCAGATATCGCAGAGAACAGAATGTTTTACGGGGCCGTTGTTTATGCTATTGCTGCGTATTATTTCCAGTATCTGATCAAAGCGTTACCGACTGCGGCATTACAGGGAACCACTGAGGGCGGAGCAACCGGTATTGTCACAAAATATATTTTCTTCCGATCTCTAATTTATCCAGCTTTTGCGATATCTCTTTTATATGCATTAAAACGAAAAAAAATCATAATCTGGCTAATAACTTTTGTTATGGCTTGGCTCCCTCTTTCGCTGATAATCTTTTCAGGCCGTCGTGAAGTTACTGCGATTTTTTTGTTAACAATCGGGTTAGCTTGCTATTTTCGATACAAATGGTGCCCGCCTAAATTATTAATCGGGAGTTTGCTCATTTTTACTCTAATAGCAATCCCATTGATAAGTATTTACCGAAACGTTGCTGCAAGAGAGGAATGGTCTGACTTGCGAGAGATAAATTTTAAAGAAGAATTTCTTGATTACATTGAAAGAGGCGAGGCGCTTGAATTGACAAACGCTGTCTTTATTATTCAGTATTGTTTAACAACAGGAACATATGGGTATGGCAAAGGGTATTGGGATGACGTCGTTTTTAGCTTTGTTCCCGCTCAGTTCACCGGTGAAAAATTCAAATACGCATTAATGAGCAAAAAGCCCGATTACTTTGTGAAATTATTCTTCTACTATTTTAACTATACAAAAAATCTTGGTGCCACGACAACGGGAATCGCCGACGCTTTCTTTGAGTTTGGATATTTAGGCTGTTTATTCTTTTATTTTCTAGGGTACTTTTTTAAACATCTCTGGGCGGCTGTGACCACGTCAAATAATATGTTAATGCAAGTTTTCTATATTCAGCTGCTTTCTCCGGCCATGCTCGCAATAACACACGGCACAGTCACCTTTCTCCCTCACTTGATATATCAGATAATTTTTTTATCTCTTTTATACGTATTTGCGAAGCGCAGAAAAAGGTATTATAGAATCCTCCCGGTGAAGGCAAATTGAGTTCATGAAAATAGCCATTCTATTCTCAAATTACGGACCCTATCATTTAGCTCGCCTTAACGCGTTTAGGGAGATTTGTGAAAAAAGACAATGGCAATTGAACGCCGTGGAGCTTTTTCGTCACGAAACAACATATCCGTGGAATGAACTTCGAACTGATCTTCCTATCAAAACGATTAAGCCGGATGACGCGCGATGGCATTCACAGCTTACAATTATACCCTCTTGTCTTTCGGTGCTAAATTCAATAAGGCCCAACGTTTTAATTATTGCCGGTTATGGATCTTTGTGTCTAAGTTCAGTGATTTTATGGGCAAAATTATTAAACATTTCTATCGTATTGATGTCAGATAGTAAAAAAAATGATTCCTCTCGGTCACCGCTACGGGAATCGATCAAGAAACGAATAGTGCGCCAATGTCAGGCTGCTTTAGTTTGCGGCGATATACATAAAGACTATCTTGTGGAACTCGGTATGTCCGACAAAGTTATTTTTAAAGGATATGGTAGCGTGGGCAATGATTCTTTCAATCCCTCCCAAGTTCGGCATTTGCCACGTCCACTTGAAAACAATTTCTTCCTAACCGTAAGTCGCTTTGAAAAAAAGAAAAACCTGCATTTCTTAATCGACTGTTACGCTGATTATTTAAAAAAGAGCGTCGGTCGGAAGTTTGATCTTGTAATATGCGGTGGGGGTTTCCAAAAATTAGAGCTTGAAAGACATATATCACAATTGGGGCTTAAGCACATGTTACATCTAATAACATTTCTTCCATTACAAGAACTCTTGAAATATTACGCGCATGCTTCCTGTTTAATTCATGCAAGCATACAAGAACAATGGGGACTCGTTGTCAATGAGGCTATGGCAGCCGGACTTCCGGTGCTAGTTTCACGAGCGTGCGGTTGCTTTAATGATTTAGTAGTGGAAGGAATTAACGGTTACGGTTTTGATCCTAATAATCACGCCGAATTGACACAACTTATGTTGAAAGTAGCGGCCGGTGATTTTGATCTAGCTGCAATGGGCGAGAATTCGCTAAAGCTAATTAGCTCATTTACGCCGCAAATTTTTGCGGATAATTTGGCAAAAGCTGTTGAGTGCGCTTTGCGTAATCAAAAAGAGGCATTTACATGAAGCTTCTCGTGATCATACCCTCACTTGATCCGAAATACGGTGGCCCGGCAAATATTGTGCAGTGCATAGCTGCTCTACTCGCAGCCCGCGGAATTCATGTCGATGTCGTGACTTTAAATAGCGACAGGGCGAATAATCAATCAACCTCTTTTGAGGAATGGATAATTCGGGATGGGTATCGAATTCGTTATTTTTTGACAAATACTTTACATAAATTTGGCTTTAGTATCGGTTTGACCACATGGCTATTTCGGAATATAAAATCGTACGACCTAGTCCATGTTCATGGTATTTTTTCTTACATGAACTTAGTAGTCTATCAAACTTATAAAATCAATGGGATCCCTTATGTTGTAAGTACTCATGGCATGTTGGAGCCGTGGGCGCTCGCTCATAAAGCGTGGAAAAAGAAAATTTATTACACATTAATTGAAAAAAGCGGGCTGGCAAAGGCGGCTGCTATCCATGCAGCCGCGTCACCAGAGGCAAAGCATCTAAGAGATTTGAAATTCAAAGGCAACGTGTTCACGATACACAACGGAGTAGAATTTTCACAATTCGAGACATTAACACCAAAAAATATTTTTATTAACAATTTCAAAGTGCCTTCTGATAAACATATCATTCTTTTCTTAGGCCGTTTACACCCAAAGAAGGGAATTGAAATATTAGTCAGCGCTTTTTGTAGATTGTATTCATTACGTAAGGACATCCACCTGGTACTAGCTGGACCCGATACCATGGGGCATTCTTTAAAGATCGTGAAATTTTTAATGCACAATAAATGTTCGGGCGCTGTCACATTCACGGGCATGGTTACTGGTGAAATGAAGTTATCCGCCCTGGCTTCTGCGAATGTATTCGTCCTTCCCTCTTTCTCGGAAGGTTTCAGTGTATCAGTTTTAGAAGCTATGGCGACCGGACTACCATCGATTATAACAACAGCCTGTAACTTTCAGGAGGCTGAAATAGCTAAGACTGCACGGGTCATTGAAGAACCAAGTATTGAAAATACATACAATGCGCTTGTGTGGGGTATCGAACATGATAATGAAGCCCTTGAGATGGGTAACAGAGCCAGGGAGTGGATAAGGAACAATTACTCCTATGACGTTCTGATAGATAAATACATCGATATGTACAATCGGATTGTTGGCCAATGCGTTCTTAGCACAAAATAATTGACTGTTATGAGTGACGAAATGTATGGGTGAATGTTATTCTTAGTTGAAAATGAAGAAAGGCTCCGAGTAAGATTGGCGGTTAAGAGACCGAAACGTTGATGTATGAAGCATCAACCCAACCCTACAAGGAGCCAAGAACATGGAAAAGATTGTACGGCAAAAGCGAAAGAAATCGAAGGTAAAAATTATTACGAGAAGAATGATGGAAACGATGCCTGAGGGGGCGAAGACAATTGACGGAAAAGCGGAGTTGATTCAGCTGCTGATCCCGTTGGGATTGGATGCGGTCAATAAGTTGCTACAGGAAGAAGTGGATCTATTGGCCGGTGGCCGCTACCGACATGAAGGAGGGCCCTCGCGTTGGGGCAAACAGGCAGGATCGGTGTATCTTGGGGATGAGAAATTTCGTATTGAAGTGCCGCGAGTGAGGGACGGGGCAAGGAACACAGAGCTTGGGCTGGCCAGTTACTCCCGGTTTCAACAGCCGCGGGCGTTGGACGAAGGCGTGATGAAGAAAGTGTTACTGGGCTTAAGCTGCGGCAGATATGAAGAGACGGCCCGGACGATTCCGGAGGCCTTTGGAATCAGCCGGTCCACTGTTTCTCGGAGAACGATCCGGGCCAGCGCCAGGAAGCTTCGAGCACTGATGAGCCGGCCCCTGAATCAGGATGATTTTGTGGCGCTTTTTGTGGACGGGAAAAGTTTTTCGGAAGACGGAATCATCCTGGTAGTCGGCATTACGATCAAAGGCGAGAAAAGGATCCTGGGATTTGTGCAGGCCGCCACGGAGAAAGAGAGTGTGCTGCATGAATATTTCGGGACCCTGCTTGAACGGGGGCTGGATTACCGTCAGGGACTGCTTTGTGTGGTCGATGGATCAAAAGGCCTGCTCAAAGCCTTGCGAAATGTTTTCAACGGCTACGTTCTGATCCAGCGCTGTCAATGGCACAAACGGGAGAATGTGGTTGGCTATCTTCCCAAGGGTGAGCAAGTGAAGTTTCGCCAAAAACTTCAGGAGGCCTACGAGAAACCGACTTACGCCGAAGCCAAAGGGGCGCTTGGAAAGATTCACAAAGAGCTACGGCTTTTGAATCAATCAGCGGCGGCGAGTCTGGAAGAAGGCCTGGAGGAGACCTTGACGCTACACCGGCTTGGGCTCTTCGAGAAACTGGGGACGAGCTTCAAGACCACCAACGTCATCGAATCCATTCAGGCTCGGCTGGGCCAGTATACCGACAAAGTGGATTACTGGAGAAACTCAGATCAGAAGCAGCGGTGGGTGGCAGCGGCTCTTTCAGATTTGGAGCCACGACTCAGGAGAGTCAAGGGAATGAGATATTTGCCCGAGCTTCGAGAAGCGATTCAACGTGAACTCGGGATTCAAAAGCAGGAGAAAATCGCGGCATGAAACTCTGGAGCTTTTCTTCAATTCCAACTAAAAAAGAGATTGACTCAAATGTATACCGGTAAAGAATACTTTAGCAAAAATCAGGCATGGCATGTTGAGGATTCGCGTTGGAAGGCCTTGCAAATTATAAAAATGATAGAAAGAAATCGTATCCGCCCAAGTTCGATTTGCGAAGTGGGGTGTGGCGCTGGTGAAACACTTAATCAACTACACTGTATGATGGCCAATCATGTTTCGTTTGTAGGTTATGAAATTTCGCCACAAGCATTTAAATTATGCCGTCAGAGAGAAAAAGGTAGATTGCGTTTTAGTTTAATAAATCAGTTTGAAGATGATACAACCTGCTTTGATGTTGTTTTAGCTATCGATGTGATTGAACATGTTGAAGATTATTTCAGTTTTTTGAGGCGGCTTCGTAAAAAAGGGGCTTTAAAATTATTTCATATTCCCTTAGATCTTTCAGTGCAAGCGGTTTTACGGAGTTCCCCAATATTGAAAGCCCGTCAAAACGTAGGCCATATTCATTATTTCACAAAGGAAACGGCTTTTGCCGCGTTAAAAGAAACGGGTTTTAAAATTCTTGATTGGTTCTACACCTCCGGTTCAATTGATTTACCTGCCAAGCGGTTCGAAACTTTGTTAGCAAGGCTACCTCGAAAACTACTGTACGGATTGAACAAAGATGCTGCGGCGCGAATATTGGGAGGATTTTCAATTATGGTTCTCGCCGAGTAACCTTTCTAAGTTGTTGCGGGTTTCTCTTTTCCATGAAAATAAAAAACTTAGTCAAATTTATTGGCGTTAATCTATTGCCCGAGTCACTATTTGACGCGCAAATGCCTATGGCTGTCAGCAAACGTTTGTTTTCTGCGTTTGTAAACGTTGTTGATATAGAAAATCACAGTTTTTGCAATAGAATTTGCTCGTTTTGCCCAAACTCGACGTTAGATCGGCACAGCAGTGTTACTGTCCAATCCCCGACAATTTTTCATAAAATAATAGATGATTTGGCAAGTATCAATTACAGTGAAAACCTGGTTTGGGCTCGTTACTCTGAATCCTTAGCGCATGAGTCCATCATTGAACGCATTGCCTTCGCAAGAAAGATGCTGCCACGTGCAACTTTGACCATAATCTCAAATGGAGATTATCTCGACCGGAACATGTTAAAAAAACTGGAATTGACAGGTTTAGATAAATTGAACATCAGCTTGTACCTCAAAGAAGGGAAAGAACGAGATGGAAAACAAATACAACTATCATTGGACAACTTTTGTAAAAGAACTGGCCTTGTTACAAGTAAAACGAGGAATCCATTTATTTATACAATGAAAGACAGTTCGATTGCCATTCGGCTAGATGTGTGCCAGTACAATTTTCCCTATCTCTCTAACCGTGGGGGATTAATCCGCCATCCCGGATTTGAAAAATATAATCGGCGCTCAATTTGCTTAGCGCCTTTACACACACTAACCATAGACTATAACGGTCTTGCCGTGTTGTGCTGCCATGTTCGATCGGATGCTCCGGAGCATAAAGATTGCATTATTGGAGATTTAAATGACGAAGGCTATGGGCTCTTTGACTTATATAGGGACTTGGCAAGCGCCCGGGAAATGTTACTTTCACATGCTTCGAAGCACGGTGTTTGCCAGAAATGTACAGTTTGTGCTGATGTACCAGAATGCGTTGCTCGGTATGAGAAATTTGCCTCCTTACTGTCAATTTTGCCCGGGCTTTCATCAGCATTCCAAAAAATATATAAAGCAGCAATGCATAAGTCGCGATTTACCTTGAATGCGCGTCAACGCTACGGGATTGATCTAAATTGACAATAATTGAAAAAAAATGGGTTTGTTGTCAAATCGGCGCGCGTGAGTACTACGCCGTTCCTCGAGCTTTGCATCGCATAAAAAAACTCGAAGCTTTGATTACCGATGCCTGGATATCGCCGCGCTCGATTACCGACACTGTTTGCAAAAAATACTTTCAACAATCCGTGAACAGATACCATAGTGATCTAGATATGTTTCCCGTCAGATCTTTCAACCCTTCTTTTTTTCTATTTGAATTTATTCACCGGCGTTTAAAAACGCCAACCGGCAACCGAAATCTTTTTCGAAATAATTGGTTTCAAAAAAAAGCCATCGGGGAACTAAACAAACCGCCAATAATAACAAGTTTAAAGAGAAGGACAACATCTGTCTTTGCATACAGCTATGCGGCGATAAATTTGGCTCGATTTGTCAAAGACCTCGGGTGTCAATTTGTTTTGGGACAAATCGACCCGGGGTTGGAAGAGGAGAATATTGTCCGAGCCATCAGCGATCGCAATCCTGAATATCTGCCCAAATTTCAACGCCAGCCGGAATCTTTTTGGATATCCTGGCTGGAAGAATGCAAGCTTGCTGATCAGATTATTGTTAATTCCGAGTGGTCGCGCACATGTCTGACTAAGGTGGGCGTGCCATTAGATAAAATATTCATACTTCCACTTGCCTATCAATCAGATACCGAAGCTAAGGATTATACAAAAAGTTATCCAGATAAATTTACATCTGATCGTCCTATGCGGGCCCTCTTTATGGGGCAATTAACTTTACGAAAAGGCATCGCTGAGTTGAAAAGAGCATCAACCATATTGAAGGATGAACCAATCGAGTTTTGGCTAGTTGGATACCCTGTGGTATCAAATTCATCATCGTTACTTTTAGGGAATAAAAATATACGTTGGATTGGTCGTGTCTCGGAAAATATTAAACGGCAGTATTACCAAAATGCAGACGTTTTCATATTTCCCACGTTCTCAGACGGGTTCGGACTGACTCAGCTCGAAGCTCAATCCTGGAAATTACCGATCATCGCGTCAAAATTCTGCGGAGATGTGGTCACGAACAAACATAACGGCTTGATATTGGATGTGGTAAATGAAAACGCTATAGCCCAGGCCCTTAAATATTGTTTACATAATCCTGACGAATTGATGAAATTTTCTAACTCATCAATTGATCTTAACAGATTCAGTATCGAGCAACTCCGAATGGAATATACTCGATTATTTGAACGGCAGAACATTTAACCACGCAAATTTCCATGCTTCATAATAGAACCTTAAGACATTGGACTCCACGCTACATCATTAACCGAATTGCATTGGCTGTTTACGAATTCAAAAATCCTACACACCCGTGGTTAATGTGAAATCCGCTTGAAAGCGACACCCCATTCCGATTGAATCCGACACCCCGTTCCGATTCAAAGCGACAGGGTATTCCGATTGAAAGCGGCACCTTTTTGAGATCATCGGAATCCCATGTCGGATTATCGGAACCAGTCGGGTCTTTCGCAGAATCCTAACCGAAAAGTGGTCTTCGGAAGGTATTCTTTCGAGTTCGTTCAACCCGAAAGGAGGCCTCCGTGGCCAACGAAAGGATTACCATGCGAAAGATCAAAGAAGCTTTGAGGTTGTTGTTGGGCCTCAAGCTTTCCCAAGTACAAACGGCCAAGAGTTTGAATGTCGGCCGGACCACCATTGTTGAATACGCGCGTCGTTTTAAAGCCTCCGGGCTTTCGTGGCCGCTTCCCGAGGGATTGGACGATCTCGCCATTGAAGAGCTTTTGTTTCCGAAGCAACCGTCCGCCCTGCACCCACGCCCCAGCATTCCCTTTGAATATCTCGTCAAGGAAATGAAGCGGCCGAATGTGACGCTCATGCTCCTGTGGGAGGAGTATAAAAAAGCCGATCCGGACGGATATCAGTACAGCCAGTTCGCGAAACTTTACAGGGCGTATCAGAAAACGCTGTCGTATTCCATGCGTCAGGACCATAAAGGCGGCGAGAAACTTTTTGTGGATTTTGGGGATGGTCTTCACCTCCGCGACGCCAGAACCGGTGTTCTCCTGCCGGTCAGTCTTTTTGTGGCCGTCTGGGGCGCCTCGTCGTATCTTTTTGCGCACGCGACCGCGGGAGAGGATCTCAGGTCCTGGATCGATGTCCATGTAAAATGTTTTGAGTTTTATGAGTGTTCTCCCAAAGCCATCGTGCCGGACAACCTGAAAGCCGGAGTGACAAAAGCTTGCCGGTATGAACCGGAGATCAA
>ASOC01000062.1 GCA_000405945.1 Candidatus Omnitrophus fodinae SCGC AAA011-A17 | reverse complement strand
TTCATTGCGCAAAAAAAATAAACCGCGACTTGACGCTTACGCCTCCGATGCTTGAGCTTTTGAAACATGCGGAGTCGGTGGCCGGTATCAAGGGGTCAAAACTGTTTGAGGAATTGGAATCCCTGCTTACCGAAATCGGTGACGGGCTGGCGGTGACTCCCGATCAAAAAGCCATGGCAAAACAGTACGACGGTATCCGTCTGCTGCGCGATCTGTCCGCATTGGAGATAACCAGGAGTCAACTTGAACAGTATGAAAGGGAACACGCTCATCTGAATAGCTTGCTCCGTGATTCTTCGCTATTGGAACCCGCTCTTCAGTTTTACCGCCTCGCGCTGGCAAGAGACCACGGGCTGTATGAAAATCTTAAAGCGCTGATAGGTAGGAAAAAAGCCGTATCGGCGGCAGTTGTTCTGGGCGGCTTTCACCGGCAAGGCTTTGAAGCCCGCCTTAAGCAGGAAAATTATTCTTACGCCGTCATCACGCCGAGGATGACTTCTCTCACACCGTCTTCCGTTTATGAAAACGTCATGCTGGGCAAACTTTCTTACCGTGAATATCTTAAAACGACTTTTTACGATGCCTTTGCCAGGCATTCGGGCATGAAGCTGGTGTCTCGCATGAATGAGCCTGATTTCAGAAAAACGCTCAAGCAATGGCGCGATTCAATTATCCGGCATGTGGCCGAGGAGGGGCGCGCCGCCGAAACCGGGAAGTACACGTCGTACGTGGATTTTCTGCTTGATCTTTACATGGAAAAATACGGGTCAAAGGCGCTTTCCGGCAAAAGCAGGGATGAAATCATAACCGCTGTCGCCAGGGAATGGGATGGGCTTAAAAACGCGGCTTTGGAGAAGATGAAGCAGGGCTTTGATCAGCAAGTCAAGGCTTTTACCGGCGGTTTGAAGGAACTCTCTCAAAGCAAAACAATAACGCGGGCTGATGTTGAAAAACTGATGGATGAGGCGGGAAAAAAGAAAACCGGAACTTTGGCCGCGTCTTTAGGCGCTATGTCACCTGATATGCCTTCCGGTTTGCTGCGCGACTTTATATTGCATCCGGAAAGTTTCGGAGAGGACGAATTGAAACAAAGATTATCCGCTATTTTCGAGTCGTTGGGATTCAAACAGATTAACCGTGCGCAGATTGTCGCTGCCCTTGAGGAGGAATCTGCCGGAGGCGCGGAATTAGCCCCTGAGGCGGCTCGTGGCATAAAGGATGAAGTGAGCCGCGGCGTTGAGGCCCTGCAGTCCATTGAGCAGGCCAGCAGCCGGCTTGAAGCGCCGGCTGAAAGCATTACCCCTGAAGCCAGGATCATGGTCGGCAATGTCATTGACGCTGTGCATGAAAGCATTCCGTCGGCCAAAAAAGAGGCGATTGTCAAAAAACAAATAGCCCGCGAGATTCTAAAAAATGTCCGGGCCGAATCCGAAGAGCCGGCCTCGCGGACCATCTCGATCAATTACACGCCTGCTTTCCGCCAGGCGCTGCAGGATTTATACGAGGAACTCAAAGGTCCACTGTTGAGCGTTTATGTGAGCCCGTTTTCTTCCTATGCGGCGAATATGGCACTGTTTCATTCAGATATTGACGGATTGACCTTTGTGTTCCAGGGCGATAGCGTCGATGATGCGGTGAGGGCGCGAATAACGGATACATTAAAGACAGCGGGTGTGGATTTGTGGGGTTCCGGCCCGCGTATTGTTTTGATGTCACAGCTTGAATCAATTCAACGGACAGTATTGAGCAAAGATGAGAGACGGAAAATGATAGACCAAGACAAGTCCGACGCAGCTGACTTGCTTGACGCGCATAGCATGATTTTGCATGAAAAGCCGGAATTCGGCGAGGATTTAAGTGAACACCTGCGTGTCATTCCGAACGCATTTTTGGACCAGGAGGCAGACCGTTGGTTCAAAGATTG
Source organism: Candidatus Omnitrophus fodinae SCGC AAA011-A17 (assembly GCA_000405945.1). Classification (GTDB taxonomy): domain Bacteria; phylum Omnitrophota; class Omnitrophia; order Omnitrophales; family Omnitrophaceae; genus Omnitrophus; species Omnitrophus fodinae. The sequence goes on along the minus strand of ASOC01000062.1, from coordinate 10,250 downwards.
GAGTGCCCTGCAGGTAAGAGGCAAAAGTGACCGTAGAAAACGGCTTTTTGATCTTGCCGCAAACCTGCCGCCTGATAAACAAAACTCTTTAGCCGCTTTTGCACGGCAACAGCGGGATGATTCGTTTCTGGCGGAAAAAACCGGCCAAGATAATGCCACGGGAGATGATATGGCAGCGTTGATGGCTCTTCCGGCAGATGAAAGAACAGATGCTGAACTTTTCGCGAGAGCCCAAGAACTGGCGTCAGAAGGCGCGTCGCTTGGGATAGATGGCATCAGAGGGGCTTCCGATGTTGTGAGACCTATTTTGCCGCCTGGCAAGACAAAGGGCGTGCCTGACGCGCCCAAGGATCAGCCGCAACCGGGAAAAAAAGTTCTGCCCAGGAAGCCTGTGGTCGAAGGTCCTGATGTCTTGTTTGATTTAAGCGAGGAAGGAAGAGTGGTCTGGCATCAGGCTATTAAATTTTTAAAGCAGGTAAAACTAGCCAAGGATTCGCCTGAAAGAGCCGCGCAAATTGTAACGGAAACCGCTGAGCCTGTGATTCAATTGCTATTAAAACGATCCAGAGAAATTGGCGGGAGCAAATCCGACCGTGTGGCCCTGGCCTATGGCGCGCATGCCCCGCCGGATAAAGTCGCTATCGGCCGTTTTAGAGCCCTGCTTCAATACCTTGCCAGAAACCCGAATAACCTTGTTCAGTATCTCCAGTTTTTGATCAACCCTCCGCTCAATGCTTCAGATGCCATTTCGGCGCTCATCCCTTCATGGGTCGAGCCTGCCCGTCGCGCTGAAATGCACGTTTTTTACAGCGCGGTGCAAGCATTATTTAACAGAATTGAAAATTTGGGAGACGTGACCAAACAACGCCGACGGGATTTGGCCAGCGTTCAGTTCGCTCACGGCATTCAGGATATGGTGAAAGAAATTGAAGACCTGATGACCCGTTTTGAGGCAACTCCTGAAAATCCAATCCGTATTCTGGATGTCGGCGCGGGAGTCGGCGTGTTTTTAGAGGAATTGAGCGATAAGCTGGCTGAACGGGGCTGGCAGGATAGAGTCAAGCTTTACGGCATGGATGCTGTCCCTTTGCCAGCTAATAGGGCAGATGTGATGCGCTCCAGAGGCATTGAATTTGAAAGGGGCCTGGGTGAATTTATGCCCTTTGAAAACGAGCGCATGCATCTGATTTTGGGAACACAGATTCTTCAATATCCTTTTGATCCCTTTGCTCTTTTAAGAGAAAGTCACCGCCTTCTTGTTTCCGGAGGGAAAGCGTCGTTGACGCTTGTCCCCACTTATTATGTGACGGACGGTGATCGCATAGCCCGGTTCGCTGATTTTATCCCGCAGTCTCTGGTTCGATCAGGACAAATCACCATGGATAACAGGAGAAAAAGGATTGAACTGGTGAAGAGAGAAGCCGGCGAGAGTCTTCTCATTCCCTATGAAGTGCAGGAAGCGGGCAAAATGTCGCAGGCGGAACTGGCTAAACTCGGATTCACCTCGGGTTCCGTCAGCATGAAGGTTCGCAGAGTGACTGAATTGTCGAATGAGCAAGGCGTGACCGGCGCATCAATGGGCGATGATGTATTTACCGATCAAGATGATCAATTTGAAAAAATACGGGCGAATTATAAACTCGAAAACGCGGCAGAGGCTAAAGATTTTGTGTCTTGGGCAATGGCCAAGTTTCGGCTGGAGGAAGATGAAGTGATCAGAATTTTTTCTATAGCACCCGATGACACCCAGGTTGTTTCGTCCGCCGCGCGCATGGGTCCCAAACCAGAACAAGAGGAAGAACTGGTCGATCGGCTCACCATGTTGGATGAATTGACCCGCGAAAACCGGCAGAGAATGGTGGCCGCGTATGCCCGTGATAAAAAGAAGGGGCCTTCCGGCAAATCCATGGGCCAGGAGCCAGATGCGCAAAAGGCCTTTGACACGATCGATGCCGTGATCTTGGCGCTGGAAATGAATTACGCCCATCATCAGTCGGTGGTGGATTACCGGGACCCTTTCATGCGGAAAGGTCTTGTGGAAAATCCGGAATACATTGTTGTCGGTGATTTACACAGCCGTCCCGAAAATTTATGGGGCATTTTATCCGTGAATGACAATTATGGGAAAATTCAGCGCGGCGAGGCCGTGCTCGTTCTTTTGGGGGATTTGATTCATCCCGAACACGGAAACGCTGACGAACTTGCGAACATGGCTTTTTCCGTTGTCATTCACAGGTTGGCCATGAATTTGATGGCCAGTCTTATTGATGAAGACGGGTATTTGCGCAAAGTGGTTTATGTTCCAGGAAATCATGAACCTATTGATAGCGATGTGGGCAAAGTAGGGTTGCAAGGTAAGGGAAAGGAGTTTGTTCCACAAAGCCAACTTTTTACGGAAGAATTGGGCAAGAAATTGGGTTTTGGATACTGGTATCATTACAATCGATGGCTTGCGAACAGTCCGCTTTTATTTATAGCCAATGGCATAGTAGCGGATCATGCCGGCCCTATCACATCGGCGTCAAACGTGGCGGATATCCGTCGAGTCAGAGCCACGGATACGCAAGAGCGCTGGCACAATATCGGGAAAAAGTCCCGCATTGTCCGGGACGCGCAATGGAGGTATTGGTCAGACAAGCAGGATAAGGACGATACCGTTGATTACAATGCCGACGATATCACATCATTCCTCAATATGCCTGGGATCGAGCAGCCGAATGCTTTTTTTCTGGTCGGCCACAATGCCCCAATGGTGCCTGTTGAGAATTATTACCATCAACTGATGCCCAATCATTTTGTGATTTATGCCGCGAGGGGCCATTACGGTTACGCTTCCTTCAAAAATGGAAAATTGTCTTTCAAAAGAGCCGAACTTATCAATCCGCCTCCGGTTGATTGGAATTTGGAGGCTTTACGGAAAACGCCGGAAGATGTGGTGATTGATTCGTGGGCGAAACAATACTTCAAAGTTAACGGATGGAAGGAAGACACGGAAGATGACTATAAGACTGAATTTGTTGCTCGCAACATGATTCTTCCCACCGCCCTTTCCTTGTTGGAGCAGTATGACCAATTGCCCGCTCTTGAAGCGGAAAGAGCCGCGAAAGAACAAGTCGAAAATGAAAAAATAAAGCGTGGCGATACCATCGAGTTATACGGCGTGGCCAAGTATGAATTAGCCGTTGAACTTTTGAAGTTCCGGCAGGTATCGGCTTCCAGTCTTGGAGTGTTGGATGCGGCTGAGAGGGAGGCTCTTATGGAAAGAATAAGAGGATATTGGAGGGAGCCGTTGGGGAGAGGAAGGCCGCCCAAAGACATTGCGGGTAAAAAATTATGGAAGAGTCTCGATATTGTGGAGACGTATTTGGATGAGATCGGTAAGAGTGGAAAGGTGCGAGTAAGGTTTTATCCCGGGCAAGTGGAAGATTCACAGATCGCTGCAATTTACCGCGGCGTTGAAAGGATGCTGGCCCTGGAGGGGAATAGGGAAGCAGTGGGTGAATTTATTGGGCAGGAGCCTGAAGGGATGGTGACTCCGGACGGGAGGATTTATGACTGGCAATGGCTTGAGGGGAATATTTCGGAGAAGCGGATTAAGGATCTTGAAGGTAAAGCAGAGCCCATGCAGAGGGCGGGGATGGTGAAGCAGAATTATGAGTGGCTGATTGCGAGGCTTGGCTTGACGGAAAAGGAATTGGGGATTGAGGGGATGCAGGATGCTCTGAAAACCGCGGCGTATTACATTGGGCTTAAAGATGCAAGGGCAAATGCTGAGCGAGTGCTGGAGATCTTCGAGAAAAAATTGGGATTAACCAGGGAGTATTTGAAGGGCGCAGGCCGTGAAGTGTTACTGAAGCAGGTGGTGATAGCGGTGTATGCGGTGGCCATGAACCAGGGAGACGAGTCACTCAAGAAGTCGATTAACTTGTTTAAGACCGAGTTGGGTTTAAGTAAAGAGTATTTGATGGAAGAAGGGCATGAGGAGTTACTGAAGCAGGTGGTGATAGCGGTGTATAGCGCGGCAATGAAAAAGGGAGACGAGTCACTCAAGAAGTCGATTAACTTGTTTAAGACCGAGTTGGGGTTGAGTGAAGAGTATTTGAAGGGAGAAGGTCGAGAGGAGTTACTGAAGCAGGTGGTGATAGCTGTGTATAACGCGGCAATGAAAAAGGGAGACGAGTCACTCAAGAAGTCGATTAACTTGTTTAAGACCGAGTTGGGGTTGAGTGAAGAGTATTTAAAGGGAGAAGGTCGAGAGGAGTTACTGAAGCAGGTGGTGATAGCGGTGTATGCGGTGGCCATGAACCAGGGAGATGAGTCCCTTAATAATTCGATTAACTTGTTTAAGACCGAGTTGGGTTTAAGTGAAGAGTATTTGAAGGGAGAAGGGCGAGAGGAGTTACTGAAGCAGGTGGTGATAGCGGTGTATGAGGTGGCGATGAAGAGGGTGGTTACTGTACTGCTGGAATGGGTGCGGGCTTTGGGCCAAAGTCGGTTTGAGAAAAACGCCGTTCAATGGGTGAAACTCCTGTGGCGGGGCGTAGCCCTGGCGAAATCATGGGAAGACTTTAGCGGTTTGTTGGAGTTGGAAGGTGTTCAATTTATGGAGGCTTCCGAGCGCCAAATATTGGAATGGGACGCAAAGATATTTCCCCGCCCGCCTCCGGGAATGTCGGAAGCCGCATCCCTTGGGAATGCTTCAGAACTTTTGCCTGAGGATTGGCCCGGCCGAACGCAGAAAATCACAACCGATGACTATGCGAACTACGATACGAATATTGACGACATGATCCCGAATCTGGCCTCCCAGCGCGTGATAAAGACGGTGTATGACCGTGTGCGACAGGATTCTAGGAACTTACTGGGTGTCAATTCGACTTCCGCTGATGATTGGACGACTTTCAAAGCTGGCACGTTTTCAAGAATTGTTCTGGCCGAGGTAGGCGGGAAGAAAATCGTAATCGAGGTTCCCGTTATGTACACCCGGAAGTCTGAAGAGGGTCTGGCCTTCAGGCAATCCGCAATCAGGGGCAATTATGAGAATTTTAAGTTTTATCATGACCGAGGCCTTGGGCTTTACATGCCTCGACCTTATGCGTTGTTCGAAGAAAACCTGCCGGAATTAGGGCCCGGAGCAAAAATTCCTGTTGCGGTGAGCGAATTAATTCAACGGACGGAAGAACTTAATTTTGGCAAAGGTTCGCTCCGCTTTTGGCCGGGAGGCGATGCTTTATTCCGAGTGACAGACCCCGCTCTCACGACAAATATTTTGGTGGAGGTGGTTGCCGCGCTTGCCTATCACTATGCGGACCGTACCGCTATTTCACGGGTTTATTTCAATAACGGCGATTTTGTCATCCGGCGAAATCCCGACGGCAGTTTTAGAATATTCCTGATCACCGCGCGTCATCTCGAAAAAGAGATGAACGCCAATGATTTTATTCTTTCGCTGATTCAGATGGCGGCTTTTGAGGAGATGCGCTCGGATAGCCAGATGCTCAGCGGGCTTCCCTGGGCGGTCGTCAGGCTGCCGGTGTTGATTTCCAATCCAAGCATTGCCTTTCATGGATTAAGGCGGGGGCTTGAGCGTCAGTACGAAAGTCTGCGCCTGGACAATCCTCATGCCAGGGCGGAGGCGGAAGTCAGGCGGCTTTTAACGGAGTTCAGAGTTTCCGAACAAGGGAAACCTTACGCGCCGTGGATTGACCGGTTTCTTGAGGGGAATTTGGGTGATAACCTTCCTCCGGTTTTTGGGCAGGATCCGCAGGAGGGAAGGCCTCTCAAGCGTCATGCGGAAGAGGCATTTACAGAACTCAGCGGTGCTCGGCGAAGCTTTCCCCGTGAACTACAGCCCGCCATTCAAGACACCCTCAACGAACTGAAGCGCGTTATCAGTCAACCCCAAACCGGCGCATCCCTCGGAACGGGAGTGCCTGAGTTCTGGGGGCCGGTGGGCTGGGGGATCGGGAAGATAGACAAGCTCGAAAGGTCTTATCTATCAGGCCTGTTGGATCCTCTTGAGAATTTGGCTCCCAAGGGTGAGCAGGATATTTTGTATTTGGGTAGCGATGAGATTCGCAAGCTCGGACGTGAGCATGAGAAACAGCTCGGCAAAAGATTCCGTGCGATTTCAAAGCAGGGCGAGACATTCAGGCGCAGACTGCCGAAGGCAAGTGCGGCGTTTCCCATCCTGGACTCTTATGTGACGGCATTGGAGGGTACCCACGACCGTATCTCCCGGCTTTTAAAAGTGTATTATGAATTTAACCGCATTGACCGGCTTCATCAAGAAATTGATCTACCCCCTCCGGCAAGTCTTCTCGAACCGTTGAACACCTCTCAAGGTTTTTCACCCGCCCTTATAACCCAGCTTGCGGCCAGACTCGAAGAGGTCAGCCGCGCAAAGCGGCAATTGCTTGAGAAAGAATCTAGCCTGAAACACTACCGCAAGCACTTGTCCTCGCCTGTCAGTCCGGAACAAAAAGGGGAGCTCACCATCAAAGAAATCGAAAGGAACCGCGCCTCCGACACTGCGGACGCCAAAATATGGGAATTCAATGGCGCTGTCCGGCGCGCGCTCGGCGGCATGGCGGATGAATTTCATCTTTTTGAGAGGCATCTTTATTCGAGCGTTTTCCTGAAAGAAGGCGATGAGTCCGCGGCGCAAGTGTTGTTGGAACAGATTTTCACGGCCCTGCATGATCCCGGAACGTCGGAAGTTATGGCCAGGGCATCAGCCGAACAAATTATCCGCCAGATGCGCGGGGCGGGAAGAATCGACACGCCCGAGACGGTGTCCGGCACCGGTTATGTGACTCCTCGGCTGAGGGAGGATGAGCAGGCACGCACCCAAATGGATTCGGCCATGGGACGGGATTTCCGCCGTATTCGCAGGACGGGCTGGCTCCGGAATGCCGGCCTTGCCGCTGGATCTCTGTTCCTTTCCGTTCCTTTGATTGCTTACACGGCGGGAAGTTTCGAATCAAAAAAAGCAGCGCCTCTGCCTCCAGGCGGCGGTGAGCAAACAGCCTCTCAAACGGATCAGGGCGCGCAGGCGCCGTTGGTGAAGAAAGAGGGGGAGATGGAGGAACCGCCCCCGTTGCCGCGCGTGGAAGACCTTCGCGATGAGATGAAGCGTATCATGGGCAAGATGACCATGAAGACAGGCGCGGTCGTTATTTCCGAGCAGGTCAAGGCCGCGAAGGCGAAGGCCGAGGAGGCGAGAAAGGCTCAGGCGGAGTTTAAGGAGGCTATTAAAGCAGAAGAGGCAAAAATCGCGGAGGCAGGAAAACAAGCGGAGGCGCTTGAAGCAACAGTCGCGCGTGCTCATGAAGAGCTTTCAGGCAGGCTTGAGGAGATCAAAAAAAGAGGTACGCCCAAGACGCTTGAAGAGCCGAAAAAGCCGGAGCCGGAAAAGTGGCAGAAATTACTGCCGGTAAAGGGGGAGCCTCCTATGCCAACGGGCGCTCAACCGGGGTTCAAGAAAACGCGGCCGGATGAGCTCAAACCCAAGATCAAGCCGCCGCAATCAAGCAGCGTTCGGAACATTGACAGTCTGCCGCCTGACGCTAGGCCCAATGTGTGGGTGGCGCAGGTCAACGGCGACATTGAAAATCCCGAGTATTTATCAACGCAGAATTACACCGTGCTCAATTCTGTGACGGGCGAGTATCTCGCCGCTGATCCGGACTGGAGGGAATGGTCGTTCGGGGACCGGAGTAAAGCCACTGGCTCGGTTCTCACGGCATCTTCTGACAGCGGCGGGTTCAACGTGCCCATGCCGCCCGGTTATCTGATCGTGGATGTCGAAGTGGAAGGTGAAAAGGCCATTGAGGGAACGGTTTATTTTGACCGGGTCAACGGGAGCTGGCACCTTCAGGGGATTCCAGAGGGGAAGAAGGTGAATGTTTTCGTTCGCAGGGCAGAGTCCGGTGAACTGGGACCCATGCCGGTTACGAGAATAGACGCCAGGGTGAGAGACACATGGATGCAAGGGCTTCCCGCGGCTTTGAGAAATTTGATCGGTGAAGTTAAGAAACGGCCGATTGCCGAGCGCAGGGATATCAAACGAAAGATTATGCAACAGCTTTTTTACACGCAGAACCCTTACGTGCCAGCGGTGCCCCCGCAGGATAATTTTATCGCCCGCATCGCGAACATACTTGCCGGCCAATGCGCTGATCGCGGCATGCTGAACGCCGCCCTTTCCGCCGAGTGGGAACTTGGGGGTTACGTGCAGGCAGGTTATGTCGACCAGAACGGTGATGGCGTTTTTTATTCGCGCCACTTGCACCTGTGGGCCCAAACGCCTCGCGGCATTGATGAGTCGGCCTACAATCCGCTGGCGGCGTCGAATTTACATGAGAGAAACGTATCGGATGAGGATTGGAAAGCCGAATTTGAATTTCTCAAAGAGAGGGCGAAACGCATTCATGAGCAATGGCCGAATCTGGTGCGTGCCATTCATCTGGATATTGAAAAGAAACAGCGCGCCGGGAAGGTGAAAGAACTCGAGGAACGCGTCAAACAGGAGGAGGCCAAGGAAAGGGAGGCAAAAGCCAGGGAAGCCGCGGCCGCAGATGCGGAAGGCAATCGTGCCGTGGAAGATGAGAATGCCTGCGAATACTACGACCAGCTCAACCGGGAATATCAGCAGAGAATTTTTGTTCCCGGAATGGAAATGCTTGCTTCCATGAGTGTGGAGGAGATGGAAGTCCCGGTGAAAGCGCTTGCCGAAACAGATTTTAAGGCGGTGGCGAAAGACCGTTTTCAGTTGATGAGCTCGGGCCAGGTCATTTTGCGACTGCTGAGCGCTATTGAAACGCATGCCCGCAACCGTAAAGCGGAGGCCTTGCGCGCCTCGGCGCGCGCGGCCAAAAGGGCTGTTCTGGAAAGAATCATCGCACTTGCCAATGAAAATCAATGGCAGCTTGAGGAGCCCTACCTGGCGCCGGAACCCAGGGTATTGGCCTCCGGCGATCAGACGGGCGCGAGAACGCCCAATGACTTTGTAAGGATACCTGGCACAACCAATTCAGAAGATCACCTTACGGAAAGAGCCGTGGGTGGGGCGCGGATTATGGATTATTCGCAAGGTCAGAGCGTGACGGAAAGTGTGCCGGAAAGTACGGAATCCAGGGTTTCTCTAGGAGATGGTGCTGTGCCAGCAATGGGACAAACTTCTAGACCCCTGCCCGCGCAGTATTTATCAAATCCTAAAGACCCATTTAATTACGCAATGCAGTCCTATCAGAACCTGTGGTTATTCGATCCGATCACACTGAACGGTGATTGGCTGGCCCTGGGCCTTGATTTTGACGGAAAGTTGAAATTGCTCGGGCCCTTGGCCGAAAAGGAAGACGTGGCAAAAGAAGCCTTCCGTGAAGCGGTCGGGCCGTATTTCTCTTTGGATGGGAGGTGGCTGATGGCCGTAATGATTGAAGACGGCCAATGGCGCTTTATTGGGACTTTGGCAGGCGCGTACAAGGACAAACGCTGGCTGGGAGGTCCTATTCAGCTGCACGTTAATCTCGATGGAATGTGGCTCGGCGAGGTTGGGACTATTGGCATGCTTGAAATCACAGGGCCTCTGGCGGGGTCCTATGAAGGCAAAGGGTGGCGTACTGTCAGCAATCTTAGCCTTAGCCGGGACGGAAAATGGGTGGCTGTGGCAAGCGAGCCGGATGGGAGGGAACGTATTATCGGGCCTTTGGCGGGAGCGTATGGGAATCAAACTTTTGATCTCATTCCCGAAATGGTCATGGCTGAAGACGGCCGCTGGGTGGCTATCGGCAACCGCGGGCAAATAAGCATTGTGATAGGCACGCTGCCTGGAGCGGAATCCGTGGATAGTTCGTACGGGATGGATATTTCACCCGCGGGTGATTTCCTGCCCAGGATTAAGGGACTCCGGCTTGTGGGCACCAATCTCTGGCTTCGGGAGTTACCAGGGTTTCGTCTTCTTTAACCAAATTCCGCATAAACGTAACAAAAAAATGATAGTCAAGTTTTCGTTTTTGGGGCAAAGCTTCGGAATTGAAATAGTTGTCGAATAGATTGATAAGGTTCGCTGGCGTGTAGGCGTGCGTGAACAGAAATTCCGTGATACTCATGATGTCATCTTCCGTGAGTTGATCATTCTCGGTTTCTTGCGGCTGCGGAACCTGCAGAGCTTCTTCAATGTGATTGACAGCCTTCAGGTAATCGGCCACTCCTTTGATGGTCAATTGCGCGTCGCGCTGTTTCAGTAG
>ASOC01000061.1 GCA_000405945.1 Candidatus Omnitrophus fodinae SCGC AAA011-A17 | reverse complement strand
ACCACCACTACAACGACTACGACGACTACCACCACCACCACCACTACAACGACTACGACGACTACCACCACCACTACAACAACTACGACAATTCCAAAATTAAAGGCGCGGGAGTGGGAAGATAAGAAAAGAAGAAAGGTGGCGGGTTAACCTGCTAGCCAGATTTTGAACAGGCTGTAGAATTTGTATATCCCTTCGTGAAACAAATTAAAGCGGCTTTCTCTTGTGTCCACACATTTTACGCCGACTTCCGTTATTTTTAATCCGTCTTTTTTGGCCTTGGAAAGAATTTGCAGAATGTAGGCTGTGTAGCTGTCGATTTGATCCGCGTATTTCGCTAGAGCGGCTGTTTTGAACGCTTTGGCGCCAATCGAATAATCCGCGATATCAAGTTTGAGAAGCCATTTTGCGCAAAGCACAAAGACCGCGCTTCCTGTTTTTCTTATCCAGGGCCTTTCCTGAGAGCCGGCGATCTTTGAACCCACGACCATGTCGCAGTGGCCAAGTTTTTCCAAGGCCTGTTCAATAAAGCTCATGTCCGTGGATAAATCCATGTCCAGGGTTAAGAAATTTTCAAACCGCGCCAGGCTCAAAGCCCGCCTCATGGCCAATCCCGGCCCTTTTTCAGGCAGATGGAAAAAAAGGATATCAGAATGGGCTGAAGCGATATCCCTGCCTATGGCGGCTGACTGGTCCGTGGAGCCGTTGGATCCTATGATAATTTCGTAAGTCAAATGTTTGGAACGCAAATAGTCCGACAGAAGAAGAGCGTTTTTTTCTAGAATAGCTTCCTCATTATAAACCGGAATAAAAACCGAAACGGTGTTTGCCATTTTTCCTTTTATAAATATGACAAGAAAAGGCGCGCTTGCCGGCGCCACAAAGCGGGATTTCCCGCGGCTACGTGATTCAGAATATAGCCTGGTCTGAGATAGTAAGTCAAAAAAGCACGTTGAACAAAATGTTTTAATTCAGTTTTATCATCCTCGGAACGACCGCAGAATTCGGGGAACATTTCATCCGTGTCAACCCGCTCTCCCAATTTTGTCGACGGATAAGGATTGGCGACATGAAAGGAAGCGTAGGTGGGGTTAAGTTTTTTCGCAAAGGCTAGCGTTTGCTCATGTTCCTCGGCGGTTTCTCCGGGCAGGCCTACCATGAAAAAGGCGGTGGTTTCAATACCCGCTTTGCGCGTGAAGGAAAATCCCTCCTCGATTTTTTCAAGTTTCAAGCGTTTGTCGACGCTGTCAAGAATGCGCTGGGAGCCGGATTCAACGCCGTAATGAATCAAAACGCATCCAGCCATTTTCATTTGCTGTAGAAGGGGTTCGTCCACCAAATCCGTGCGTGTTTGGCACGTCCAGCGTAGACCTGTCGGATTTTTGATAAGAAAGTCGCATGTGTCGCTCACCAGTTTTTTATTAATAGTGAATTCAAGGTCAATAAAGTAAATATTTCTGGCACCCGCCTCCTTGGCAGCGAGAATCTCTGCGATCAATTTCTCAGACGATTTGGCGCGCACTCCTTTGCCGTACATGGTCAGCGAACAGAAAGTGCATTTAAAAGAGCAACCCCGGGATCCTTCCAGGATGGTAAAGCGGTCGCCCATAAGCTCATAATAATATTTATTTAAATCGACCTTGTGAAAAGCGGGTGTTGGTAATAGGTCAAGATTCCCCGACAACCTGTCAGGATTCGCATGGATTCCGTCCGTGTCACGGTAAGTCAATCCGGAAATTTCTGAAAGCGGCCGGCCGCAGGCGATTTCTTTCACGGTCCATTCGGGTTCTTCCCGAATAACACCTTTGGCCCCTGTCATTTTAAGAAAAGGTTCCGGGTAGAAGGTGCTGTGAGCGCCGGTCAGGTAAAGATTCCCCTTGTTTCTGAAGCCTGACGCGAATCGAATAAACGAATCATAGTCCAGATTGGGGCATTGCCAGCGGTCCACATCGGATGAAGAAAGAAAAATCCGGGCGTGCTTTTCGGCCAGCCCGAAAACGGCTTCGTCAGACAGAGATTCAATCTCCCGGTCAATGACCGTAACCTCCATCCCTTCTTTTCCAAGCAAAGAGGCCGAAATCAGCAGGGAAAGAGGCGGCCACCGGCGATTATGCCTTTTGCCGCGCCGGCTAACGATTTCTCCGTAGCTATGCCGGATTAAAAGAATACGCATGAACTTATCCGGCTCCGATTTCTTTCAGGCGATCTCTGGCATAATCCGCCCATGCGGATTTTAGGAACTCATTCCTAACCCGGTTGAAAGTTAACACAGCTTTTTCCTGATTGTTATTTTTCAGAAAAGCCAGGCCTCGATGGTAAAGGGCTTCAGCGGTAAACGGGCTTTCCGGATAGGCGCTGAAAAGGTTTTCAAACTCGGACACAGCCGCGGCGTAATCCATGTTTTGAAACAGGGACATGGCTTTGAAAAAAGCAGCGTGATCCGCAGAAGCGTCTGAAGCGTTGTTCTTTAAGAATTGCTGAAAGGTTTGAGCTGCCGCCGTGAACTGTTTTTTATCGTAGAAACGCATGGCACGGTTGTAGATTTGCTGCGGCGTGTGAAAGTATTCGGATATTCCAAAAACAAGAAGTCCCGCGCAGAAAAAAACGGTGACCCCCTTTATGAAGGGTTCATGTTGATTCAGAAAAGAAACAACGCCCGGAGGAAATGAAAAGACATGGCGGCGGAATAGGATTGCAAAGATAATGGCCATCAGAGCGCCGGCCGTGATTAGCCAGCCGGCGTGTTGTGCGCGGCTTTCCCCGAAATGGAGACGTATCTCACGGGTTTCGGGATAGACAAGCATGAAAGAAGGCGTGACGAAAAATATTTTTTTAGCGCCGTCAACACGCCAATTGGGATGATAGGAAACCTTGATGAGAACAGGCAGTCCCGGTTGACTGGTTTTAATCCGTATTTCTTCATCGGCTAACGCCGCTTCAACCGTGTAAATCTGGGTGATGGGAATTTTCGGGATATCCTTCAGTGCCGAGGCATGGGGCAACCCGCGCAAAGAGCCGTTTTCATCCCCGGGGCCGGCATTCAGAATAAGGGGTACGTCCAAAAGCTCCGGGTTTCTGAACCATTCATACGTAAGTCTTTTCCAATCCTTGGTGCTGAAAATAACCGGCTGATATTTCAAGGAAATGGCGTATTGGTTTTCGCCCTTTAATTCATAAATTTCAATGCCGTTAAAGTTTTTTTTGAATTGTGCTTCACCACTTTGTTTAAAAGCCTCCCGGGTCCTTTGGCTTTTGACAATCACATCCTTTACATTAAAGAGTCTCAAATGGGCGATGGCCCTTTCAAGGTTAAAATCCGGACACAGGTAGTCCGCGTAGGGACAAGGAGGCGAAGGGCTCATTTCCCCCTGTTGATAGAAGACAAAAGGCGAAGAAATCGAAGATTGCATGTAAAGCCCTTCCAATGTCTGCCGGCCCGAAAATAAGGGCAGGGATTCAAAAGCGCGCATGGTGCCGAATCTTTCGTGAGAAGAAGAGGGTTCCACCGCAATTCTGGGGTCAGCCAAAGATCCTTTAAGATACTGATTGATGTCACGGTAACCCGGCCATTCTTTTTTTTGCTCAAATCCGCTGTAATTCCAGTCTATCCAATCCGGAGTGAATCGGGTGTTAGCCGAAGTCCACAGCATGACTGACGCGGCGGTGATGAATAGCCAGAAAATTTTGTCTTTAAGAAAATCGACAAGGCCCCAGAACCCTGCGGCGGCCATGAGCATAAGAGTGATTTGCAAAAAAGGAACAAAACGGATATCCACCACTTTCAGGTCATAGGCGAAAAAGAAAAGGACGACACCGGTAAGCAGGATATAGCAAAAATAAAAGAAACGGAGAGTTTGCTTGACCGCGGCCATCGCGAGAGGCAAGAACACGATCAGAGAAATTGGCATGATTTCGGAAAATCGGAACGACCATGTCCATTTAAAGGGAATGGTCCATTCCTGATTTGCAAGCATGGGGACAAACCAGAAACTCATCAGGCCGACTCCAAGTCCGTAAACGACGGCAAGATAGGAAATCCGTTTAGCCAGGGCATCCTTTTCTCCCGTTAGGATAAAAAAGGGCGCCAGCGCCACCGCGAAAAGAAAAGTGTATCCATGCGTGAGACCAATGGCGGCCAGGAGAAAGGCGTTTCTTAACGCGTGTTTTCCCGCGTTCACGCCGTTGTAGAGCCAGCCCGCAAATAAAAAAAACAAGCCGAGGCCGATTTGGTAGGCAAATTCGCCGGCCAGGAGGCTGGGGATATTGCCGCCCCACATCGAATTGCCTTCGTTGAAAAGGAAGGGAAGTGTGAAAACAGCGCCGGTGGCCGGGACGGGAAATTCAAAGTCCAGGCGGCGGAGACAATTGTAGGCCGCCAGCGGGATCAGGAAAACACCGAGAACAGTGACGAGTTTAAAAGCCATGGCAAAGGGGATGATGAAGCTTAAAGCGGCAATGAGGATAAAGGGCAGGGGGAAGTAAAAAAGGAAAATCGGGTATCCGCAATAATGTGCCTGTGACCAGCCTGAGATTTTCAAATGGGGCAGCAGATAATCCCTGAGATATCTCGCGGGATAGACGTGAGAGGCCATGTCACCGCCAGTGATGGTTGTATTGCTGAAGAGATATTCGGGCCTGAAATAACTCAGAATAAAAACAGCGATCGAGAGCAGAACAAGAATTGCCGCGAAGCTTTCATTTTTAAGCGAAAGGATTGGCGGTTTGACGCTCATTTTTTTAAGCGGTATAAAATGGCGAGGCAGAGAAGAAAAGCGGGGATCCAGTAGGCGCTTAATCCGAACGGTTTACCGGGTCGCGTGAGTTTAACGGTCACGTTCGCGATATCCGAATGATGCGTTCCGTCCGCTTCATAATCCAGCGCGGCGAATAAAGCGTAAACGCTGTTTTCAAGTCCGGCAACATTCCGCACATAAAATGTCAGGGTTT
The DNA here is from genome assembly GCA_000405945.1 of Candidatus Omnitrophus fodinae SCGC AAA011-A17. Lineage (GTDB taxonomy): Bacteria > Omnitrophota > Omnitrophia > Omnitrophales > Omnitrophaceae > Omnitrophus > Omnitrophus fodinae. Next base: position 7,421 of record ASOC01000061.1, on the reverse strand, counting down.
CCGCTCCGCCGGGATTCAAGCGCAGTTCCTGGACCGCGTTGTCGCAGGCCAATTCTTTGGGGAGGGGAAGTGCGATTTTTACCGTGAGGGGTGAAGCCCGCAAATTTTTTATCATGAGCTTTACAGGGCCTTGTCCAGGCAATTCCGTGTTTTTAAAAATGGCGGCAATTTGCGGGGGGCTTTCTTTCCCGACAACGTAAATCACGGGTGCCACGGCTGAAAATGGGTAATGATTGGCGTCGGAATAGTGCGTGGTCAGCAAGAGAGCATAGGTTCCCGGAAGGGGTGATTTTAGAGAAAAGTTTTCCTGAACCTCACAAGTTTGACCCGGTTTTAATTCGTCTTTAACGGGAAGCAGTCTTGAAATCCCTTCGCCTTGAATCTCGGGCGTTACGGAATAGGCGGATTCGTCCCCTTCATTGGTGATTTGCAGGGATAATTGAAGCGTTTGGCCGACCGTGACCCGGGATTGGGTTTTAAGACTTATGTTAGAGGCAACCGCGTCAGCGAGCGGCTGCAGGGCAAAGCACACAAGCCATGCAAGCAGGATTCGAAAAGGCATACGGTATTTTTGAATGATGGCTGATGATATTCTATCCTTTCAAGCGTGTCAAACAGGATTCCTTTGCCCATCTTGAGGAATAAGAAAGACAAAGGAGGCTTACTTTGGATTGAAGAGAGTCCGCCGCAAGGCTTGCAGCTGAGTCAATTCTTTTTCGTTTCTAACCACATTTTTGAGAACTTCGGTGGGGAGTTCGAGAAGCGCCAGTCTGGATATTTTTTCCCGGTCTTTGGGGAATTTCTTTTCTAATTCAAGGGTGGGTACTTTATGTTTAAATTTGAGTTCATACAGTGTCTGATAAGTCACGGGACCTCCTTTGATTGCGTGTAATCTATCGCCCAGCTGTTGGAAAAACTTTATCTGGATTTTAAGCCCACCAAGATATAGCGGTTAAAGCCTCAATCTAATCTATATATAGTATCTTTAATAAAAAATTAAAAAATCATAAAAATAATACTTGACGGGCAACGCCTTGCTATATAAATTGTACATTACAAAATGTAAACTACATTTTGTAAAAATAAACTCAACCTAAGCGAGGTGCCCAGGCATCTGCATGAAAAAGCGTAAAGCCGCGGTGGAAAATTTGGCACGCCACATAGCTCTCGCCCTTCTTATTTTCTTTTTTTTAACTTCCTGGATGATCGCTGCCGAACCCCCCGCATTTTCCGTGGCCGCGTCAGCACAGCCAGATTCATTCTCTGATAATGGCGCTATTGCCAATTTCGAAGCGTTTCGGGTGCGCAATCGCGCCCGTTCTCTCGAAAGGGAAAGCCTTTTCAAAGCAACGGCAGAGAGAATTCAGGTTCTCGAAGCACAGGCTGATTCGGCTTTTAGGGTCCGGAATTATGCGTTGGCCAGAAAAAGGGTGCGGCAAATATTAACTCTTGATGCGCATGATCGCCATGCGCTGGAGCTCCTGGCATCCATCCGTGAAGCGGAACACGGAAAGCCGGCTAAAAAATTGTCTTTTGAACTTTTCAGAGAAGAAGCGCCTCTTTTGAGCAAGGAAGAAAAAGAAAAAATAATCGCTTCCTTCATTGCCCGCGGCAAAAAGCTGCTTCGGAAGAAACAATACGATGACGCTGTGGATGAGATTGAAAATGTGTTTGTTTTGGACCCTTTAAATGCCAAAGCCTCGAAATTGATAGACCGGGCCAGGGAAGAATTTATCCGCGAGAAAAAAGTGGAATGGAAAGAAGAGGCGGCCCTGTCCGGCGAAAATTTTTCAGACAAAATGGAATTATCTCTTAATACCGTTAAAAGCCTTATCAAGGCCAAGGAATACATGCAGGCGAGGGTGATTCTGAACCGCATGGCGTTTCTTGAGCCTGACAATAAAAGCATCCGCAAACTTATGCACCAGATTCAGCAACTGGAGACGAAAGAGGCAAAGGCGAAAGCGGCATGAAACTGGAAAAATTGTACAAAATCGGAGAAGTGATGCAATACAGCGGACTTTCGCGCCAGACCATTCACAATTACACGCTGGCCGGCTTGATTCACGAGGCGAAGAGAACCCCGTCAGGCCACCGCCTCTATGATGAAAGCGTGTTCGCGCGCCTTGAGAAGATCAAAGTTCTTCAATCCAAGCATTATACCTTAATGCAAATTAAAAAAATTCTGGAAAAAGAAAATCAATAGGCCTACAGGAGGGGAGCATATGAAAGAAGACGTCAAGATGTGGAAAGACTACAAAAGGACAAGAAGCGACCTTCTGCGAGATACGATTGTTAAGAGATATCTCTATCTTGTCAAATATGTTGCCGGGCGCATCGCGATCGGTCTCCCGCCCAATATCGAATTCGGAGATTTGGTCAGCTATGGGATTCTGGGGCTCTTTGACGCGATTGAAAAATACGACGTGAGCCAGGGAAACAAGTTTGAAACATATGCTGTGTCCCGCATCCGCGGCTCTATCATGGATGAGCTTCGCAAGCTTGACTGGGCTCCGCGGCTGTTGAGAAAGAAAGCGCGCGAAGTCGATAAGAAATGCAAGGAATTGGAGGACCGTCTGGGCCGTATGGCCACGGATGACGAACTCGCCAAAGGACTCAAAATCAGCGTGGGCGAGCTTAATCATCTTTACAGCGAGTTGAACTCCACCACCTTCCTTTCCCTGGATGAGGTTTGGGAAAACGATAACGGTAACAAACCGATTTCGCGCTTGCAGACGATTGAAGATTCTCTTGTTACCAATCAGTTTAATTTTGTGCACCGTGCGGAGGTCAATGAGTTTCTCCAGAAAGCCGTCGAAAATCTGCCCGAGAAGGAAAAACTCGTGGTGATTCTTTACTATTACGAAAATCTGACTCTGAGGGAAATAGGCCAAGTTTTGAATGTTTCAGAGTCGCGAGTTTGCCAGATTCACACCAAGGTGGTTTTAAGGCTCCGCAGCGCTCTTAAGAAAGTAGGTGAAATAGCGCTCGAAGTCTAAAACTGAACCTATCAGTCAGGGCTTTCAGGCTGCCCGTGCCGCCTTAACGCCTATTCCCTAAAGGCGTTAAGGATTATTCCAAAAGGTACGTTTTAAGCGCTTTTTGACCTCTCTCTATTTTCTTTCACTTGGTCCATCCGTTAAAGTTTATTTTCCCAAAGCCGATGAATAATATGAAAAAGAACTTATAGCGGTTATTCATTTTAACCGTGAGGAAAAGGAGATTTGAATGGACAAGGATATGGCGTTGATTGATTGCGCCGAAATGACCGTTAAGGAATCATTTGGGACTGGAAGGCCAAAACAGGAAGAGGTGGAGACTGTGGATAACACGCCGAAGACTCTCGCGCAATACATCAAAGAATTGGTTGATTACACGGAGTCAATTCCCGGTCCCAACGAAGGCCGCATCCAGGAATTGAGAGATCTCATCCGCAAGGGAAAGTTAATCACCAAAGACGCGATACGGGAAACGGCGCAGAAACTCACGCAGCAATTTTTGGGCTGATTATCAGAAAATTTCTTTGCCGCTGGCGCCTTGCGGGTGCTTGCCTTCCAACCCGCAGCGTTCGATCCATTTTTCGACCGGTTGCAGATTCATGAACCGGTTCCAAACGCCTTCCGTCAGGTAATTCTCGATCATAAGCACCATAATGCCCTGATCAATTCCGAGATACTCGTAAGCCCACCAGTTTTTTGCAAGATTGAAACTGTCTCTGAAGCCGAACTCGCCGTAAACTTTTTCAGGATATTTTTTGACGAGCTCGCGCAGGTTTTTCACGACTTCTCTCGGCGTGAAAACAATCGAAGCCGCGCAGGCGTGCGGGGCGACCGTTCCGTCATGCAGGGCCTGTCCCGGTTTCGCGCCATAAGCCCGGTAACCGCCCGGACCAAGGCAGGCCGAGAGTCCCCAGAATGATTCATCATAAGTTTTGTAAGACAGCCGGTTGTCATAGCAGAATTCTTTGTTGGCCAGCGTGGCCTGTCTTGAATTTTCAAAATAGTTGACTCCCTTGTCATCCAAATTGCGGAAGTCAATAAAGGCCTGGCTGTATTGATAGGTGAAAAGGCTGCCGGAGTGGGAATAAATCACCTTGCGGCTGTTGTATTCATCTTCGAATCTATCCCACTGATTCCAGGCTGATGAGGGAATGGGAAAACTTGGGGAACCGATGGCCAAAGCCTGGAGAATGATAAGTTCGTTGTAACTGTCCCAGTAATAAGGGAGAAAGCCGCTCTCTGGCTTCCAGCCCATGCAAATCAAATCCGAGCCATTCATCATCCATTTCCAGTTCACCCGGCGGTAAATTTTTTGAGCTAGCTTTTCAACAGGCGTTCCCTTGAAATATTCCCCGGCCAGAAGAGCGCCAGCGAGGACCAACGCCGTGTCTATTGAAGAGGCTTCCGAACCCCAGGTTCGTCGTCCCGTTCGCGCGTCCAGAAAATGAAAGAAAAATCCGTTTTTGTGCTGAGCTTTGCGGTCCAAGGTCTGCAGGGTTTTCAGAATTTGCCCATAGGCTTCGGAATAAGAAATCCATCCCTGCTCCTGGGCTATGCAAAGCGCGGCCAGGGAAAAACCGGTTGCGGCAATGGAGGAGGGGGAACCGGTGCGCGAGGAATCCCGCGTCAATCCGGTCCGAGGGTCCGAGCATTTGATAAAGTACTGGAACGCATCTTTCTGAATGGTTCGCAGAAATTCTTTTTTTGAAAGGCTATGCAAAGGGGCTGCGGCCTGTGCGGGTTGGAACGGACTAACGACAAAGGAAATGATAAGAATGCCGGTTAGGAGGCGGAAGAAGCGATTAATTTTCCGTGGTCCGGAATTCGTTGATTTCTTTGGAAAGGTCATTTTTCAATGCCGAAGGATCGCGGTTTTCGCGCAGAATTTTCTTGATATTTCCCATGGCCTCATCCAATTTTTTTATGGACTGATTAAAAACAGTGGAAAGTGTTTTCGCCTCATCGTGTTTCCGGAGACGGATGCGGATCGTAAGGTCTTTTGTGCCCAATTGTTCAAAACTTTTTCCAAAACGGAAAAGCGGCCCGGCGATTTTATGAGACAGATAAATGGTGCCTACCGTGATGAGTGCGAGCAGGGGGAGGATGAGCATGATAAGCTTCCGGTGGGACATTTCCAGGATTTCTTCGATCATTTCCCTCTGTCTGTCGCCGAACTTTTCAGTGTCTTTGAAAAACGCCAGCCGCGGGCCGCTGTTCCCTTCGGCAGTTGTCTGGTTGAATCTGGCAGCATCGTAATCTTCGATTCTGGAGGCTAATTGCAAATTGGTTTGAATGTTTTCATTGGAGAATTCCTGAAGCGTCAGGCTCCAGACGCCAAAATAAAGAGAAAGGATAACGCAGGTTGAAACCACGAGCAGGATGAAAAAAGTCCAGCCCATAACATGAAACTGGAGCGGCTTATCAATGAGGAAGCGTCTGCGCTGGTTTTTCAAGTGAATTCTCTACGATGCAGCCATTATAAAGTAACAGCACCGGACTGTCAACTCATGCAAACCGTAATGCAAACCGTAACCCCTTTCGAGACAAAAGGATGGGGTATTAGTGATTTTGAACACGGATTTTCTTGATACTCAGGCCAATATAAGGTAATATTTATCATAATTGTTAACATATATGTATAGCTAGGTTAACGATTTTTTTTATATACTAATTAAAATAGCTTAATTAAGTTATTATACCCCTAAACGAATGCCGCTAAAAACAACAGTCCGGAAAAGCCTCTTTAAAGTCGTCAGTGTTTGGACGCTCGTGTGCCTTTGCGCGAATCAGGCTTTGGCTGATTTGCCGCAAAATTCATTTGCTGCCGGCAAACTTATCCAACCCATTTCCATTCCCGCCTCCCTGGGGACCATTCAGGATTCCTTTTTTTCCTTCAGTTCAGCCGGATGCCTGGAAAGACCGTTTGCTAATCCACATTCAGGACGCTCACGGTGTTTCGGAAGCGCAAAAAAGCATTGAGTCACTGCTTGATTATCTTCAAAGCCATTATGGTTTGAACCGGATTTATCTGGAAGGCGCGGTGGGCGGTCTTGACACGGAACGGTTCAATTTTTTTGATTCGCCGGTTCAGAATGAAAAAATCTGGCAAAAACTTTTTTCTGAATCAGTTTTAAGCGGTTCCGAGCTTTATCTTTTAAAGCATCACCGGGGCAGTGATGCCCAAGGCGTGGAGGAGGAAGGCCCTTACGCGGAGAATTTGCGGCTGTTTAAAGCGGTTATGGGCGAGGCCCGTTCTTCCGAATCCTTGACACAGACGCTTTATGACAGGCTGGATCTTGCCGCGACCCGTATTTTAAGTCCCGCGTCGCGGGAAATGCTCAAGGCGTGGTGGCATTACGAAGACAAACGCGAGGGGTTGCTGGATTTTTTAAAAGCCCTTTTGAAAAATTCGGGCGCCTACAAAACTTTTGAGGCCAATCCCTGGAAATATCAGGCACGCTGGCCCAATTTGTCCCGCCTGGTCGCGCTTAAAAATTTGGAAAACCGGCTTGATCCTAAAAAGATAAACCGCGAAAAAGAAACCTTTTTGAATTTGCTGAGAACCAGAAAAGTGAATCCGTCCCTTATCGGTGAACTCGAAAAAAGGGCTGGCAAAGAAGGCCGCTCGCAGGAGGGGAGGAGTACTCGCAGCCTGTTTGAAAAAATAGTTGAGGCGCTTGGCAATCAAAAAGAGACTCCCTTTGCCGCGTTTCCGCATTTCATCCGGTGGGGGCAATACCAGATTCTTTCCGAAGAAATCCGTGCCGTGGCCTTGGCTGAGGAAACCGAACAGTTTGTTCATGAGCTTGCCGCCGGTCAGCTGGAAAATGCCGAGCAAAAGAATATTTTGAAATTATTCGACCGTCTTCTGCTTTTAAAAAAGGCCCTGAAACTTGAACTTTCACGCAAAGACTGGAAGGCGTTGCTGAATAGGAAAGAAAAAGTCCGTCCGGTTAATATCGCTGGGAATTTTAATCAATTGCTGGCCGGAAAACCGGGAATCGCGCCGCTGAATCCCGAAGATTTCAAAAAAGGTGATGGCGCTTTTGGAAATGCTGTTGAGTTTTACAAAACCGCGGTACGGCGCGACAGTATTTTGATAAATTACACACTTGAAGATATGGAAAAAAGCCGGGCTGCAAAAGCGGTTTTGATCACCGGCGGATTTCACGGGGAAGGCATCAAGGAACTTCTCAACCAAAAGGGCATTGCTTATATCCAAATCTCGCCGGCCATGCATGGAGAAATATCCAGCCATGCGTATGTGGACCGGATGATGCATGGAGTGGTTTCTCCCGCGGAGACGGGGCTTTCAAATGTGGCCATCCCTGCGGCAGTGCAGAAGGAAACGGTTTTGAGGCGGCTTGGGGAATGGGACTATATCGCCGGCCGCGTTGAGGAGGCCGTACAAGCGGCCCCGCG